>JAFECZ010000211.1 GCA_018241905.1 Pseudomonadota bacterium | reverse complement strand
CCTGCCAAGCACTTCGGTGCGCGCGCAGGACAAGACCATCACGTTGTGCTGGGCCGCCTGGGATCCCGCCAACGCACTGGTGGAGCTGTCGAAGGACTTCACTGCCAAGACCGGCGTGAAGATGAAGTTCGAGTTCGTCCCTTGGACCAACTTCGCCGACCGCATGCTCAACGAGCTCAACTCCAAGGGCAAGCTGTGCGACCTGATCATTGGCGACAGCCAATGGATCGGCGGCGCGGCCGAACAGGGCCACTACGTCAAGCTCAATGACTTCTTCGCCAAGGAAGGCATCAAGATGACCGACTTCGCGCCGGCCACCGTGGTGGGCTACGCGGAGTGGCCGAAGAACACCCCGAACTACTGGGCCCTCCCCGCCATGGCCGATGCCGTGGGCTGGACCTATCGCAAGGACTGGTTCGCCAGGCCCGAGCTGCAGGCCGAATTCCGGAAGCTGCACAACCGCGATCTGGCACCGCCCAAGACCTGGGCGGAGTTCAAGCAGGTCTCCGAGTTCTTCCAGGGCAAGACCATCGACGGCAAGAAGGTCTACGGCGCCTACATCTTCACCGAGCGCGGATCCGAAGGCATCACCATGGGCGTGACCAACGTGCTCTACCCCATGGGCTTCAAGTACGAGGATCCGAAGAAGCCGTATGCCATGGACGGCTTCGTCAACTCGCCCGACGCGGTGCGCGGGCTGGAGTTCTACAAGGCGATCTACAAGGGCAGCACGCCCCCGGGCCTGACCAACGCCTACATGAGCGAGGGGCTGGATGCCTTCAAGTCCGGCCAGGTGGCCATGATGATGAACTGGTTCGCCTTCTTCCCCGGCCTGTACAAGGACCCGAACGTGGGCGGCGAGAAAATCGGCTTCTTCACCAACCCGTCGGACAAGACCAAGGGCGTGCAGCTCGGCGGCCAGGGGATCTCGGTGGTGTCGTACTCGGCCAACCGCAACGAGTCCTTGCAGTACATCAAGTGGTTCGCCAGCCCGGAAGTGCAGAAGAAGTGGCAGGCCATCGGCGGGTCGTCTGCAGCGAAGGCGGTGCTGGACGATCCGGACTATCCCAAGAGCTCGCCCTTCGCCCAATCCTTCCTCGACTCCATGGGCATGGTGGTGGACTTCTGGGCCGAGCCTTCGTATGCGCAGTTGCTGCTGGCCATGCAAAAGCGGGTGCATGACTACGTCGTGGCCGACAAGGGCACCGCCAAGGAGGCGCTGGATGCCCTGGTGGTCGACTGGCGCAAGGTCTTCAAGGACGACGGCAAGGCCGCCAAGTAAGCGAGCAGGCCGTGAGCGCCCTCCCTTCACCGATGATGAAAGGCCCGCCCACGCTCGCCACCCGTGCGGCGCAAGCCACGCCGCCAGGCGTGGCGCGGCGTCTGCGCGGGCTGTCGGACAAGGCGCTCGCCTGGCTCTTCGTGGGCCCCACGATCGCGCTGCTGCTGGCCATCAACATCTTCCCGTTGATCTGGACGATCAAGCTGTCCTTTACCAACTACCGGGCCAACCGGCCCAACGCCGCCGTGGTCGACGTGGGGCTGGACAACTACATCTCCGTGCTCACCGACCCGGACATCTGGGCGGCCATGCAGGCCACCGCGCACTTCCTGTTCTGGACCATTGCCCTGCAGACGCTCATCGGGTTCACGCTGGCCTACATGATCGACCGCAAGTTCCGCGGCCACGGCTTCTGGACCACGGTCATCCTCATCCCGATGATGCTGTCGCCGGCGGTGGTCGGCAACTTCTGGGCCTTTCTCTATCAGCCGCAGACGGGGCTGTTCAACTACGCGGTGGCCTTCCTTTCCGGCGTGCCGCCCTCTTCCTTCGAGATGATCGGCTCGGTGAAGCTCGCACCGTGGGCGATCATCATCGTGGACACCTGGATGTGGACGCCCTACGTGATGCTGATCTGCCTGGCGGGCCTGAGATCCATCCCCGACTACATCTACGAGGCCGCCGAGGTCGACCGCGCATCGCCGTGGCGCCAGTTCTGGTCGATCACGCTGCCCATGGTGCTGCCCTTCATCATGCTGGCGATCCTGTTTCGCGGCATCGAGAACTTCAAGATGTTCGACATGGTCAACCTGCTCACCTCGGGCGGGCCGGGCTCGGCCACCGAGCTGGCATCGATCACGCTCAAGCGCGAAGCCTTCGAGAAATGGCGAACGGGATATTCGTCCGCCTTCGCCATCATCCTCTTCGTGGCGGTGTTCGGCCTGGCCAACATCTACGTGAAGGCGCTCAACCACGTGAAGAGCCGCTGAGTCGAGGAGAACGACATGACAAGCCAAGGCATCAGCACAGCGCATTCGGTGGTCGAGCCCGGCAGCGGCACGCGCCTTTTCGCAGGCACCGTGGTCGTGCTGTACGCGCTGCTGACCATGATCCCCCTGGTGTGGATCATCCTCACCGGGTTCAAGACACCGCCGGACTCGATCAGCTATCCGCCCAAGGTCCTGTTCACGCCTTCGCCGCAGGGCTACTGCAATCTCTTCACCACCCGCTCGCGCCAGGCGCCCGAGTACATCGCGGCCCTGCCCCCCGCGACGCAGACCTGCGACAAGGTCGCCCGCGCGGACAACATGGTGATCGCCGGCCCGTCGAACTACGTGCCGCGCTTCATCAATTCGCTGATCATCGCCTTCGGCTCGACCATTCTTTCGGTGGGCTTCGGCGTGATGGCAGCCTATGCCTTCTCCCGCTTCAAGGTGCCGCTGAAGGACGACCTGCTGTTCTTCATCCTGTCCACGCGGATGATGCCGCCCATCGCGGTCGCCATTCCGATCTACCTCATGTACCGCGAGCTGGGACTGTCGGACACGCGCCTGGGCATGATCCTGCTGTACAGCGCGGTAAACGTGTCGCTGGCGGTCTGGCTGCTCAAGGGCTTCATCGACGAGATACCGCGCGAGTACGAAGAGGCTGCCATGGTCGACGGCTACACGCGCCTGCAGGCGTTTCGCAAGGTGGTGCTGCCGCAGGCCACCACCGGCATCGTGGCCACGTCCATCTTCTGCCTGATCTTCGCGTGGAACGAATACGCCTTTGCCGTGCTGCTCACCTCCGGCGCGGCCCAGACCGCGCCCCCCTTCATCCCGATCATCATTGGCGAGGGCGGACAGGACTGGCCCGCCGTCGCGGCCGGCACCACGCTGTTCCTCATCCCCATCCTGGTCTTCACGGTGCTGCTGCGCAAGCACCTGCTGCGGGGCATCACCTTCGGAGCGGTACGCAAATGAACAGGTCCCCGTCCCCCTCGAACACAGACGCAGTGCGCCGCCGCTGGCCTCGCTGGCTCAGGCGCGGCCCCATGGAGATGGTGGCCTGCACGGTGATCGCCGCAGGCCTGCTCATGATGCTGCAGCCGCTGGCGATGGCGCTGTTCACCTGGTCATTCCTGACCACGCTGGCAGGCACGGCGCTGTTCATGGTCGTGTCCAAGTTTCCGGAGTAAACCATGAACCCCGACTTCGCTTCGCTCCTGCCCCCCGAGGGGGCGCGGTCCCCCCTGGGGGCGGCCCGGCGGGAGGACTGACATGGCCGAGATCCGTGTCCACCACCTGCACAAGGCCTTCGCGGACTTCACCGCGGTCAAGGACTCCAGCTTTGCCGTGCGCAACGGCGAGTTCTTCTGCCTGCTGGGCCCCTCGGGCTGCGGCAAGACCACCACCCTGCGCATGATTGCCGGACTGGAGCTCCCCACCTCGGGCCAGATCTTCCTGGCCGACGAGGATGTGAGCTTCAGGCGGGCCTCGGAACGCGACATCGCCTTCGTCTTCCAGATGTTCGCGCTCTACCCCCACATGAACGTGCGGCGCAACATCGCGTTCCCGCTGGTGTCGCAAGGCATGGGCAGGGCCGAGATCGCCCGCCAGGTCGAATCGGCGGCGCAGACGCTGCGAATCGGCCATCTGCTGGACAAGCCGGTGTCTCAACTCTCCAGCGGCGACCGACAGCGCGTGGCGCTGGGGCGCGCCATCGTCCGCCAACCCAAGGCCTTCCTGATGGACGAGCCGCTGGGCGCTCTGGACGCGGAGTTTCGCGAACTGATGTGCCGCGAGCTGCGCGCCCTGCACGACCGCCTGGGCGCAACCACCGTGTACGTGACGCACGACCAGATGGAGGCGATGGCCATGGCGGACATCATCGCCGTGATGAACGAAGGCACGGTCGAGCAGCTGGGCCCGCCGCGCGAGGTGTACGAATGCCCCGCGAGCGTCTTTGTCGCCGATTTCATCGGCGCGCCGGCCATGAACTTCCTGCCCTTCGAGGCGGCCCTGGCGCGCGGCGAGGAGGCGATCCGGATCGGCCCGGCTTGCCTGGGCGTTCCGCAGGTTCGAGAAGACATCTCCACGCGCCCGCTGCTTGCGGGAGTGCGACCCGAGAATGTGCGCCTTGCCGACGATTCGGCCCTGAGGGCCGAAGTGCTGGGCACCGAGTACCTGGGCTCGTCCACCGTGGTGACGCTGGCCACGGCCCAGGGAGCGACCGTGCGTGCCAAGGTCGATGACGCCACCCCCGCGCGGCGCGGCGACCACGTGGGTCTGGCATTCGACGCGCGGGCGGTTTCGCTCTTCGACGCGGCCAGTGGGCGAGCCCTTCGAACCGCGCGAGATGACGCGTTGCACGCCGTGCAGCGCAAGGGAGCCCGGCATGGCTGAACTTCGACTCTCCGGCATCGGCAAGCGATTTGGCGCCATCCAGGCGGTGGACGACTTGCATCTTCATGTGTCCAGCGGCGAATTCTTCGTCCTGCTGGGACCGAGCGGCGCGGGCAAGACCACGACCCTGCGCCTGGTCGCCGGACTGGAACGCCCCGATGCCGGCCATGTGCACATCGCCGGTCAGGACGTCAGCACGACGGCACCGGCTCTGCGGGACGTGGCTTTCGTGTTCCAGCAGTACTCGCTCTATCCGCATCTGAGCGTCTACGACAACCTGGCCTTCCCCCTGCGCTCGCCGCTGCGCCCCACGCCGGAGGCACAGATCCTCGCGAAAGTGACGGATGTGGCGCGGCTGCTGCGCATCGAAGACAAGCTCAAGAACCCCGCGACGCGCCTGTCGGGCGGACAAATGCAGCGCGTGGCCATCGGCCGTGCGCTGGTGCGCGACCCCCAGCTCTACTTGATGGACGAGCCCCTGTCCTCGCTCGATGCCAGGCTGCGCAACGATCTGCGGCTGGAGCTCAAGCGCATCCAGCAGGATCTGGGCGCCACCATGCTCTA
Organism: Pseudomonadota bacterium; assembly: GCA_018241905.1. Classification (GTDB taxonomy): domain Bacteria; phylum Pseudomonadota; class Gammaproteobacteria; order Burkholderiales; family Burkholderiaceae_C; genus Variovorax. Next base: position 3,463 of record JAFECZ010000211.1, on the reverse strand, counting down.
CGTGACGCACGACCAGACCGAGGCGATGACCATGGCCACCCGCATCGGCGTACTCGAGGGCGGGCGACTGGTCCAGGTGGGCACGCCGCGCCAGATCTACGAGAACCCCAGCACCAGCCAGGTCGCGGCACGCCTGGGCTCGCCGCGCATCAACCTGTTCGCCCGCGCGCTGGTACCCGCCATGGCTGCCCCGGGCGAAGCAGTGACGGTGGGCGTTCGGGCAGAGCACATGCGCATCCACCGGCTTTCCGACAACCATGTGCACCGCGCCGCCCGCGTGCGCCGCGTCGAGCGCCTGAGCGACCGGCACCTCGTGCACGTGGCGCCGGAGGGCAGCGACCAGGAGTGGATCGTCTCTGCCCGTGCCGGCGACAGCTTCGAGCCCGATGACGCGGTGCGCGTCGAGTTGCTGCAGCCGCTCTGGTTCGACGCCGGCGGCCGGCGCATCGGCGCAGCCGCATGACCCCAACAACCGGGAGACTCCCTTGAAACCCAACACCAGCATCCTGATCCGCCGCGCTACCCAGACGCTGATCGATCATGTGGAAGAGCTCACCGCTCTCGACCAGGCCATCGGTGACGGCGACCATGGACTGAACATGCGGCGCGGCGCGCTCGCCATCCAGGGCAAGCTCGACGAGCTGGCCGGCCAGACTCTCAACGAGGCCCTGCGCACGATGGGCATGACCTGCATGTCGACCATCGGCGGCTCCTCGGGGCCGGTGTTCGGCACCTTGCTCGTCACCCTCGGCAAGCAACTGCCCGACCCGCCGAACGCGGCAGGCCTGGCCCATGCGCTCGACGCGGCCATCCAGGCGCTCACCCGCCTGGGCAAGGCCCAGGTCGGCCAGAAGACCTTGCTGGATGTACTCGACCCGGTGCAGAGGCTTCTGACCAGCGGCGGCGAGGGGCTCGTCAAGCGCGTGCGCACCTGCGCTTTCGACGCAGCCGACGCCACCGCGGCGCTGGACGCCACCAGGGGACGCGCATCCTTCCTCGGCGACCGCGCGCTGGGCCACGTGGACCCGGGTTCGCGTTCCACTGCATTGATCATCGGCGCGATCTGTGAAAGCCTTGATGCTCCTGCGAGCGCGCAAACCTCTTCGCTTTCCGTCTGATTGAAGGCCAACCTTGCCGAAGGACCAGCATCATGAAGAAGCTCATCAATGACGTTGAAAACATGCTGTCCGAATCGCTGGACGGCTTTGCGGCCGCGCACGCCGACATCGTGACCTTGGGCGAGGCGGCCCAGTTCGTGCACCGCCGCACGCCCAAGCCCGGCAAGGTGGCGCTGATCTCCGGCGGAGGCTCGGGCCACGAGCCGCTGCACACCGGCTTCGTCGGCCACGGAATGCTCGATGCGGCCTGCCCCGGCCAGATATTCACTTCGCCGACCCCGGACCAGATGCTGGCCGCGGCGCAATCGGTGGAAACCGGTGCGGGCGTCCTGTTCATCGTCAAGAACTACTCCGGCGACATGATGAACTTCCAGATGGCCGCGGAGATGCTCGATTGCGACAACGAGACAGTGGTGGTCAATGACGACGTGGCGGTGGAAAACTCCACCTATACGACCGGCCGCCGAGGCGTGGCCGGGACCCTGGTCGTGGAAAAGATCGTCGGCGCCGCCGCCGAACGCGGCGATCCGCTACGAAGGCTCAAGCAGCTGGGCGACGCGGTGAACAACGCGACCGCCTCCATGGGCGTCGCGCTCACCTCGTGCACCGTGCCGGCTGCGGGCAAGCCCACCTTCCAGATTGGCTCGGACGAGATGGAAATGGGCGTTGGCATCCACGGCGAGCCGGGCCGGCGCCGCATCAAGCTGGCAAGTGCCGACGACATCGCACATGAGCTGACGGGGGCCATCTTGAAGGACCTGTCGCTCAAGGCCGGCCAGCAGGTGCTGCTGCTGGTCAACGGCTTCGGCGGCACTCCCATGCTGGAGCTGTACCTCATGGTCAACGCGGTGCACAAAGTGCTGGCCGGCCATCAGGTGAAGGTGACGCGCCACCTCACCGGCTCTTATGTCACGTCGTTGGAAATGGCCGGCTGCTCGGTGACGGTGAGCGCGCTCGACGACACGCAGCTCGCCCTGTGGGATGCGCCCGTCCATACCGCTGCCCTGCGGTGGGGCATGTAGGGACGAAGCGCGCGGCACAGCATCCGTTGACCCGGCCTGGCGCCTAGGCCAGCGGGTCCGATTCGGCGTACGCCCGGTCGAGCAGGTTGCCGGTCGCCTTGAACCAGCAGATGGAGTCATGTGCGGAGACGACTGCCAGCTTGATCCTGTCGGACGCCCCCGGGTCAGCCAAGGCCGCCCGCTTGGCGCTGTCGGCCGCCTGCTCGAGTTCGACGACGGCCTCGCGTTGCTCTGGCGCACCGTCGCCTTCCAAGCTGGGGCGCGTTTTTGCAAACTTCCGCCGAAACTCCGCAACGACGGCCATGAGAACAGGGGATACCGTGTTGTCGGCCGCCAGTTCGACTTCAGCCGCAGTCAATCGGCTTTCAAGTTGGTCGCAAACCCGATTCGCAGTCGATGTGGTCATGATGCCCTTCCAGTCTGCCCTGTCGACCGTTGAAAAACACCCCTTCCCGCTTCTTCCTGCGGGCTCCGCGGCTCGGGCCGGGCGCCAAGCCGGACCACTGCGGATTTTAGCGAGGCAGACCGGCCGCGCCGGGGTCTGCCGTACTACAGGAGACAGTCACCGACCCATGACATGCGCGAGTTGATGTGCCCTGAACGGTGCAGCCTCCCTAGGCCCCAGCCTGGGCGCGCACCGGCATCTTCTTCGTGCCGCCCCAGGGCGCCGCCCTCGATGAGCTTGAATACGCTCACCGTGTGATTCAGGTCGGCCGCCTGGTGCTGCAGCGAGGTCGAGGCCGCTGCCGCCTGCTCCACCAGGGCGGCGTTGCTCTGCGTCACCTGGTCCATCTGTGCAATGGCCTGGTTGACCTGCTCGATGCCCGCGGTCTGCTCCTGGCTGGCGGCCGAGATTTCCACGATCAGGTCCGTCACTCGCTTGACGTCGGTCACCACCTGCTCCATGGTGCGGCCCGCTTCGCCCACCAGCGAGGAGCCCTGGTTCACGTTCTGCACCGAGTCCTCGATCAGGATCTTGATCTCCTTGGCCGCGGCCGAGGATCGCTGCGCCAGGTTGCGCACCTCGCTGGCCACCACGGCAAAGCCCCTGCCCTGCTCGCCGGCCCGCGCCGCCTCCACGGCAGCATTGAGCGCCAGGATGTTCGTCTGGAAGGCGATGCCGTCGATCACCGAGATGATGTCGACCACCCGCTTGGACGAGGCGTCGATTGCCGCCATGGTCTGCACCATGCGCCCGACCGCCTCGCCGCTCGTGGCGGCCGAATGCGAGGCCGACAGCGCCAGCTCGTTGGCCTGCCGCGCGTTGTCGGCGTTCTGCCGCACCGCCGTGGTCAGCTGCTCCATCGAGGCCGCGGTTTCTTC
>JAFECZ010000210.1 GCA_018241905.1 Pseudomonadota bacterium | reverse complement strand
ACACCACGAACACCGGCAGGATGGGGGCCAGCGACGACATGGAGCTGCCCGCCACCCCGGCCAGCACCGCGACCACCAGCACGCTGCCGGCCACCGACGTGGTGCCCAGCGTGGCCCACGCCAGCGAGCCCCAGGCCGCGCCGTCGATCAGGTTCAGCACCATCTTGCGCCGCAGCAGCGGTGGCGCCTGCTCGGGCAGGATCTGCATGGCCAGCAGGCGCCGCGCGTCCCACGCCAGGTACAGCTTGAGCGAGGCGATGACCACGCACCACAGGCCCAGGCGCAGGGCGTTCTGCTCGTTGATCAGCATCCAGACCAGGACCGCCGCCACCGCCAGGGTGGGAACGAGGGAGCTGCCGATGTTGCCCAGCTGCAGGCGCAGCTGCTCGACCAGCATGCGGTCTTCAGGCAGGCGCTGGCCGGACATCAGGCCACGATGCCGCGCTGGCGGGCCGCGAAGCCCGCTTCAGAACGGCTGGACACCTGCAGCGCCGCCAGCACCGCCTGGACGTGGCCACGCACCGTGTTTTCCGAGAGGTTCAGGCGCCGCCCGATCACCTTGTTCGAAAGGCCCTGGCACATGAGGTCGAGCACTTCGCTTTGGCGCGGGGTGAGCAGCGGCGAATCGTCGTCCGCCGGGGACGTGCTGCCGGCACCCGAGGCGCCGCTGGCCGGAAACGTGTCGCGCCCGGCCGGCAGCCCGCGCCGTACCTGCGCAATCACGGCCAGGATCTTGTCGGCCGGATCGGCCTTGGAGACAAAGGCCGCGGCGCCGCGCTCCATGGCCGTGCGCACCTTCTGCGGCGAGAACTCGGAAGACAGCATGACCACCTCCGCCTGCGGCCACTTGCGCTTGATCAGGGCGATGCCTTCCAGGCCGTTGAGGCCGTGCAGCTGGATGTCGAGCAGCACCAGGGCCGGCTCGATGGGCGCGTGCATGGCCTCTTCGAGCGAAGCCGCTTCGCTGGCCTCCAGATCGGGAATGGCCGCAGCCAGCACCATGCGCAACCCACAGCGAAAGAGCGAGTGGTCGTCGACGAGAAGAATGCGGGGCGGCAGCAGCATGGAAAAAGGGCGAGGCTTACAAGAGGCAGGCGCAACTTGGCGGTCCGGTGAACATTTTGCCCAAGCCCGGCGCGCCAGGACCGGTCCAAATGGACTATTTACCGCACTGCCGCATCAAGAGAGGATCGCAGCACCGGCAGCACTTCGCTCAAAGGCACGGCCGGCACCTTCTCTCCCGACAGACAAGAGCGCCGAATGAAGCCACTGGTCCACGTCCAACGAATCGCAGCGAACGCCTACACCTACCGCATCAGCACCAACGGCGTGCAGGCGGGGGACGACAGCGCCACCTTCGATTCGCTGGAGCGTTGCCTGTTCGACGCGGGCGCCTCGCTGGACCACTATTTCGCCAGCGTGGAGCTCAAGCTGGACGGCCTGTTCATCGGCCAGTACGCCACCCAGGTGCTGCGCAGCCAGCCCAGCGTGGTGGCACAGCGCATCCGCCAGCATTTCCATCCGGCGCCCAGCACCGACTGAAGCGCATTCCTTCCGGCCGGCCCGCCGGCATGGTTCAATTGCACATGCTCAACTGAAACAGCCGGCGCCGCAAACGCGCCGGCATCGAACCGGAGGGAAGACATGACGAGTTGGAAGGCTTCCAAGCCGCGCGCGGGCCGCACCGCGGCGGCGCTTGCGCTGTGCGCCGGCCTGCTGGCATTGGGCGCACTGGGCGGCTGCGCCTACTACGTGCCGGCGGCGTACCCGGTCGCCGGCGCGCCGGCCAGCTTCGACCGCTCCTTCAGCGCCGCATCCAGCGCCATGCGCGACCAGGGCCTGGCCATCCGCACCGAGGACCGCAGCAACGGCTTGATCGTCGGCACCCAGGGCGGCGCCACCGTCACGGCCAACATCCGCCAGCAGGCCGACGGCAGCGTGCGCGTGCAGTTCGACGCCAACGGCCCGCGCGACCCGGCGCTGATCGACCGCGTTTCGCGCGGCTACGACGCCTACATGGGACGCTGAAGGCCGCGGCCGCTAGTTCGATACATGAATCTCTACATCACGTCGGCCATCTCCGAGGGGCGATGGGCCGGCCATGCGGACGGGTGGCTGCGCGAGGCCGCCCGGCGCGACGTTCATGGCCAGCACCACCTGGCGGACGACCCGCACACGGCCGATGCGATCCTGTTCATGGAAGGCCATCTCATCGACGACCTGCTCATGGAACGCGCGCTGTGGCACCCGCTGCGCCGCCGCTACCCCGAGAAGTGCTTTCTCTACCAGGACGGAGACGACGCCTTTGCCTTGATGCGCGGCGTCTACCCCTCGATTCGCACGCCGCACGTTCGGCCCCACCTGGCCACCGGCGGCGTCTACCTGGCGCGCATCGAGGAGAACAAGGCCGTGCAGCGCGGCCGCGAGTTGAAGGTTGAGCAAGACCTGCTGTATTCCTTCGTCGGCGCCAACAACTGCGAGGTGCGCAACCGGATCCTGAAGGCGCAGGTGCCCGGCACCCACGTGCTGGACACGAGCGCCCGGCATTCGTGGCTCCTGAGCGCCGAGGAGCGCGCCGCCTACGAGAGCGAGTACGCCACCATCTGCGCGCGCAGCCGCTTCATGCTGTCGCCGCGCGGCCTCGGGCCGTCGACCTACCGCCTGTACGAAGCCATGGAGATGGGCCGCTGCCCCGTCATCCTGGCCGACGAGTGGGTGCCGCCGCCGTTCATTCCCTGGAGCGAGTTCAGCATCCGCGTGCCCGAGAACCAGGTCGACCAACTGCCCCGGCTGCTGGCAGACCTGCCCTACGAGGCGCTGGGCCGCGCCGCACGCAAGGCCTGGGAGGACTACATCGACGGTCCCCACTGCTTTCACTACCTGGCCGAGTCGCTGCGCCTCTTGATGGAGCAGCCCTACAAGCCCAACCTGCCGGCGCGCTACGCCGCACTCCTGCGCTCGGACATGCGAGAGCTCTACCTACGCAGCAAGTTTCGAATCGCCAAGCGGCGGATGTTGTCGGTGCTGCGGCCCAGGCCGGCCTGAGCCTCACCCCGCGCCGCCGGCAAGCCGCAGCAGGTCGACCTGCCGGGTGCAGCCGGTCTTTTCCATGACGGTCGCAATCTGCTTGCGAACCGTGTGGATCGACAGCCCCCTGGCCTTCGCATAGCCGGCGGGCGTCTGGCCCCGCAGCAGCGCCAACAGCACGCGCTGCTCGGCCGCCGTGATGGCGAAGGCCACGGCCAAGGGGGCGAGCGAGTTCTCGTCCTGCCGATGATGGCGGCGCACCCGCAGCAACATGAGGCCGCGGCGATCCAGACGCAGGCGCGGATCGGCGCGGGCAATGTCCAGGCTGCACGAGGCATCGCCAGTTGCGGCCACGGTGATCTGGCGGGCCTGCCCGCTCTCGCCGACCTCGCGCAGCGCAGCCAGCAGCATCGACTGCACCTTCTCGTTGGAGTGGCGCAGCATGCCGCGCAGCACGCAAATGCCCGCATGCACCGCCAGCGCATCGCGCGCGGCGCTCGAGGCGTGCACCACCAGGCCTTCGCGGTCGACCAGGCAGATCGCTTCGCCGAAATCGCCGAACGTCGATTCCACGGCACCGAGCCATTGGGCACCCGCGCGATGCCGCTGCGCGACCGCGGCCTGGATCGCCAGGTTGAGGCGCCGAACCCGCTCGTCCTCGAGGAGGCGGCCCAGGAACTTTTCGCTCGCCTGCGAGCGGCAGAAGCTGATGCCGCTCGTGTGGGTGGGCGTGGCCTCGATCATGAGGCACACGCACTGCGAGAGACGGTGCTTCAGCAGGAAGTCGACGTAGTACTCGTTGCGCTGCTTGCCGCGCTCGCCAAGCAGGGTTTCGCTGTCGATCCAATCGCCTGCGGGCACCCCGCGGCAACCCTCGACCATGAAATCCTGCTTGTAGTAGTGCGATGCGTATTCGCGCTCGACAACCGCCTGCGAGCCCACTTGCTGCATCTCCAGCAGTTCGCCGCCCTTGAAACTCATGAACTGGCCGGTGTCTGCGCCAGCCACCGCAACCCACGCATTCAAGAGGTCATGCCACGGCGGCACGGCATCGTTCAGGTGATGCACTGCATCCAGTGCGCGTGTCAGCACCACGTCTTCAAGCATTGCGCTCCTCCATCCCAGCCTTGTTGCCTATCGGTATGAACAGGCCCGCGAACCGCAGCGCGCGCCTGCCGCTTTTCGGCTAGTGACGAATCATGCTAGTACTTTGCCATTCAGTTGTCGAAGGTGATTCGAGGCCGCCCATGTGGCCTCGCATAACCAATTCTTGTGATGCCGGCCGATCTGCGCCTTTCAAGAATGAGAACCAAAGCACGACAACGGGGGAGAGGCCGGCTTGCACAAGAACATGGATTCCGCCAGCGACGAGGCATCGCGCTGGCGGCTCGTCTGGCTGATCTATGCAGCCCTTTGCGGTGCCTACTTCTCGGCCAACGCCATCTTCAGGTGGCTGCGCTGGCCGATCTTCGAAGGGCACGGCGCCTGGGGATGGGCCCAGCCCACCCATGCCCAGTTCGCGCTGATCTTCCTTTGCTGCGCAACGCCTTTCCTGGTGGCGATTGCGTTGCCCAGCCTTGTCGTGTGGGGTGGCGCGCTGTCCAGGCGAGGCTTCATCGCCGGCGTGGCGATCAGCCTGCTGGCCATTGTGTGGCTCGAGCTCGACGCGTCGTGGTACAGGATGTCCTCCCGCCACATCGAGCTCAACGAAGTCCGGATCTTTCTTGGCGAGAACTGGGAAGAGCATGCCGGCGTGCGCACGGCCGACAAGCTGCGGATGCTCAAGCTGGTGCTGTTCCACTGCACCTGCCTCTTGTCGCTGGCCCTTGCATCCGCCTGGCTCGGCAGTCGGCTGCGCCCTCGCGCCAAGCTGCTGCAACGCCGCTACCTGATCCCCGGCGTGATGCTCCTGGCCGCCGCGTGGCTGGCGAACAGCATCTTCTTCGGGTCCATGGTCATTCGAAACCACGCGCAGTGGAAGACCCTGCTGGCCGACCATCCATGGATCCCCAATGCCGCGGCGAAGTCGATGGCCAGGCTCTCGGGCAGCGGACATGAAATGGCGGCCCTGAACCAGGCCCTGCAAGCGGCGCGTCCGGCGACTGAAGGCGGCACGCCCAAGAACCCGCTGGGCGATGTCTTTCCGGCCGTGCGCGGACGACCCGATATCGTGGTGCTGGCCATCGAAGGGCTGAACAAGGACCTTGCCGAAAGCGAGTTGAGCGCCTTCAAGCAGTTGCAAGCCAAAGCCGTCGTTGCGCACAACCACTACGCCACCGGCGATGCCACGCACTACGGCCTGCTCGGCTTGACGCACGGCCAACCCATGCTCTTCTATGGCCGCGCCGACTGGCCGCAGTCGCCCTTCATCGCCGCGCTCAACGAGCTCGGCTACGCCACCAAGCGCTTCGGCGCCGACGTGACGGTGTTCGGGCAGGTCGGCAACTACACCACCAATTTCTCGCAGCCCGTTGCCGAGCCCGCCGACGACTGGGCCATGCTGGACGATCTGAAGACCTACCTGCATGGCTCGAGCGGGGGACGCTTTGCGCTGGTCTACTACGCCGGCACGCACTGGCCCTACAAGCATCGGGCCGCCTATTCGAAGCACCAGCCCGAGGTACCGGACGACTACGACTACTCGCGCTGGGACTCGTCGAACTTCAAGCAGGAGATCCAGAACCGGTACCTGAACACGCTCAACGAACTCGATGCCTGGCTCGGCCGCTTTCTGGGGCAACTCGACCTCGACAACACCGTTCTCGTGGTAACCGCGGACCACGGCGAGGAGGTCATGGAAGCGGGGCGCATCTCCCACGCGAGCGGGATGTGGCAAAAGCAGATCCATGTACCGTTCTACATCCTGGTCCCGGGCGCGGCGCCCGGCCAGACGCACGCGATCACCTCTCACGCCCACCTCATGCCCGCGTTGCTGCAGGCCATGGGCAGGCAAGCCAGGAACTATTCGCCGCTGGTGCCCGGCAGCTACGCCTTGGTGGCCCACAACAACCACACCCAGCGCCCGCAGGAATGGGTTCTGCTCGGCCCCGAGACCAAGTTCTTCCTGACCTGGGATGCGCGCGACCGCATCGAGATCACATCGGTCACCGACCTGCAGGACCAGGCCCTGAACGACCTTCGCGCGCCCGGCGTGACCGAGCTGCTGCAGGTGTTGCGCGCAACCCAGGCCAGGGCCGCGCGCGACGCAGACCGCCCTGCGGTTGAGTAGGTCCATGACCCACAAGGACACCGGCGTGAAGCTGGGACGGCTCGAAGCCCTGCGCGGCCTGGCAGCGCTGTACGTGGTGTTTCATCACGCCGTGCTGAGCGACCAGGCCCTGGCCAACTCCGGCATCGGCTACCTGTTCCGGTTCGGGCAGGAGGCCGTGATCCTGTTCTTTCTGCTGTCGGGCTTCGTCATCAACTATTCGTTCAAGAGCGCCGAGGACAAGTCCTTTCGAAGCTACTTCCTCAAGCGCTCGGCCAGGATCTACATCCCCCTGCTGCTGGTCATGGGCCTGGGCTGGGCGCTCGAGTGCATTCGCGCCGGAGAACTGGTCGACCCCAACCTCAGGACGCTCGTGCTCAACCTGCTGATGCTGCAGGACGTTGCGGGCCTCAAGCCCAACGTCATCGTCGAGCCGTACATGAACAATGCGCCGCTGTGGTCCCTGTCGTACGAGTGGTGGTTCTACATGCTGTACTTCCCGCTGCAGAAGTACCTGGGCAGCGACAGGGGCCGCGACATCCTCGTGGCCTGCGCCGCAGCAGTTGCGGCGCTGGTGTACTTCTTCCACCCGGTCTTCCTGCCCCGCGTGCTCATGTACCTGAGCATCTGGTGGCTGGGCGTTGCGCTTTCGAATGCGTACCTGCGCGACAAGGCCCTGCGGCTATCGCACCTGCTGGTGCCCCTGGCGAGCCTCGTGCTGATCTGCGCGATCAACGCGCTGGCCGTCACCCGCTCGCTCATCGACGGCAGCTACGCCAGCATCGGCGTGCATCCGTCGCTGGAGCTGCGGCACCACCTGTTCGCGCTGGCGGCCGTGTTCTCCGGCCTGGCCTGGCGCTCGATGGGCTGGCTCTTCTTCGATTGGATCCTGGCCCCATTCCAGGTGTTCGCGCCCCTGTCGTACGTGATCTACATCAGCCATCACTACTTCGTGGTCGAGGCGAGGTATCTCTCGTTCCTGGGCAACAGGCTCGTCGAGTTCTGCGGCTACCTGGCCCTGCTGCTGGCCTTTGCGTACCTGGTGGAGATCAAGCTCTACCCTGCCCTGCAAAGGCGCTTCCTGCGTCTCACGATGAGGCCGTGACCAGCGGCTCGGCCGGCATACCGCGCCGTTCGGCATTCATCATCGCCTCGGACAGCGCGGCGAGGATCGAGGCATCGACCGACGTGTCGAACTTGCGCGCAAACAGCGCCGGGCTGGCCAGCAGCCGCGGAAGATCGTCGATGGTGAAAACGCGCGGGCTCGGCGAATGCAAGGCGAAGTCGATCTCGCGCAGCGCGTCGTTGTCCACCTTGGCCGCCAGCGGGCTGTTCAGCAGCGTGGTCTGGAACACGATCTCGTCGGCATGTGCGCAGTGGCGCAGCCAGTCGGCAAGTTGCCGGGCCTGCGGGTCGTGCGCCATGTACTTGGCCGCCTCGCGGGTCAGCATGACGTGGTTCGGGCCGCCCAGGTAGCGAAGGTTCGAAGGCCACTGGCGCCGATAGAAAGGGATGTGCGGCAGCGAATTGCGCCAGCCCAGCATGGCGCGGATCCGGCGGCCGACGAAGCGGATCTTGAGCAAGGCTTCGAGCCGGGCGCTCTCGATGTAGTAGCGGCTGACCCTGTCCTTCGCGTTGCTCCACACCTTGGCCTCGAACGGGTCGAACCAGCCGACGTGGCTCAGCTCGGGCTGTTGGGCCAGGCGCGCAACGATCTGTTCGCGCGTCTTGATGGGAAAGTCCTGGCCGGTCAGGGTGATGCAATGACTCCATTGGCCCGAGCGCTCCAGCGCCATGGCCATGCCCTCGATCTGCACGCGCACCATTTCGGCCCCACCCCACAGCACCGGCCTCGGCGGCAGCATGAACACGTTGCCATGCTGCTGGCAAAGCTGCCGGCACAAGGCGTGCAGCTGCGCATCGGCGCGCACGTCCACATGCAGCACGAAGACGTCGTCGGGATGATGGATGGCACGAAACAGCTGCGACAGCTGCGCAGGATTCTTGTGTGCGAGCAGGACATACGCCAGTGCCATTGCGCGTGTCAGCCAGCGGCCGCCTCGAGGAGGGATTCTTGGGGGGACATGCCTTCTCCGTGCTTCTTTTTCTCCGCCGGATCATCGCCGGTTCCCGGCCGGCGTGGAAGGGGGCCTGCGAGCACGAACACGTGTCATGTTCGGCTGCGCTGCCATTTGCGCAGCCAAGAACCCGTTACTGACCAGTCGGTTTTGGCATGGGAGCCTGCCACTTGCCAGCAGCCAGTGCGCCCTGCGGGCCGTACATGCGCAGGATCATGTAGTAGTTGCCGCTCGCCGGCGTGGGCAGCCAGTTGCTTTCCTTTTCGCCGCCCGGCGTGGCGCTTTGCAGGTAGATATCGACGCTGCCGTCGGCATTGGTCTTCAGGCCCTGAGTGCGGCTACCGATGGCATAGCGCTTGATCGTGTTGTCCACCAGCAGGCGCGCAG
>JAFECZ010000020.1 GCA_018241905.1 Pseudomonadota bacterium | reverse complement strand
CGACACGTCGCGCTCGGCCGAACTGCCGCCCATCAGGACGGCCACCTTGCCCATGGAATTTGCTTGCGGGGCGCTCACTGCTTGATTTCCTTTCCAGACACGGCAGCCGGGCCGTTGCCCAGTTCGACCACCTTGGCGGGCACGGCGCCGATGGAACCTGCGCCCATGCAGATCACCACGTCGCCGTCTCGCGCGTTGTTGAGAACGGCCTGCGCCATGCCGCCGATCTCGTCGACGAACACCGGCTCGACCTTGCCGGCCACGCGCAGTGCGCGCGCCAGCGAACGGCCGTCGGCTGCCACGATGGGTGCCTCGCCGGCCGCATACACCTCGGCCAGCAACACCGCATCGGCCTGGCCGATGACCTTGACGAAGTCCTCGAAGCAGTCGCGCGTTCGGGTGTAGCGGTGCGGCTGGAAGGCCAGCACCAGCCGGCGGCCCGGGAAGGCGCCGCGCGCGGCCGCGATCGTGGCGGCCATCTCCACCGGGTGGTGGCCGTAGTCGTCGATCACGGTGAAGCTGCCCGAGCCATCCGGCACGGCCACCTCGCCGTAGCGCTGGAAGCGCCGGCCCACGCCCTTGAAGTCGGCCAGGCCGCGCTGCACCGCTTCGTCGGGAATGTTGAGTTCCACCGCCATGGCGATCACCGACAGCGCATTGCGCACGTTGTGCTCGCCCGGCAGGTTGAGCGTGATCGGCAGGTCGGGCAGCGTCACGCCGTTGCGGCGCTGCACGGTGAAGTGCATCTGGCCGCCTTCGGCGCGCACGTTCACGGCGCGCACCTGGGCGTCCTCGCTGAAGCCGTAGCTGGTGACGGGGCACGACACCTGCGTCACGATCTCGCGCACGGCCGCATCGTCGATGCACAAGATCGCCACGCCGTAGAAAGGCATGCGGTGCAGGAAGTCGACGAAAGCGCCCTTGAGGCGCGCAAAGTCGTGCCCGTAGGTCTCCATGTGGTCGGCGTCGATGTTGGTGACCACCGCCATGATGGGCAGCAGGTTCAGGAAGGACGCATCGGATTCGTCCGCCTCCACCACGATGTAGTCGCCGCTGCCCAGCCGCGCATTGGTGCCGGCGCTGTTCAGGCGTCCGCCGATGACGAAGGTCGGGTCCAGCCCCGCTGCAGCCAGCACGCTGGCCGCCAGGCTGGTGGTGGTGGTCTTGCCGTGCGTGCCGGCAATGGCAATGCCCTGCTTCAGGCGCATCAGCTCGGCCAGCATCAGCGCACGCGGCACCACCGGAATCTTCTTCTCGCGGGCGGCCACCACCTCGGGGTTGTCGGCCTTCACCGCGGTCGAGGTCACCACCGCATCGGCACCCGCGATGTTGACCGCGTCATGCCCCACGTGGGTGGTGATGCCCAGGCCCGCCAGACGGCGCAGCGTGGCGCTGTCGGCCAGGTCGGAGCCGGAGATCTGGTAGCCCAGGTTGAGCAGCACTTCGGCAATGCCGCTCATGCCTGCGCCGCCCAGGCCGACGAAATGGATGTGTCGGATCGCGTGCTTCATTTCACAAGCTCCTCGCAGGCACGGACGACTTCGATGACCGCTTCGGTCTTTTGCAGGCTCTTGGCCTTTGTGGCGCGCTCCAGCAGAGCGGCTCGTGTGGTCTTTTGCAGCAAATCGGAAAGCAATTCAGGTGTGAGTTCGGACTGCTGAACGAGCCAGCCGCCTCCCGCGTCGACAAGAAAGCGCGCGTTGGTGGTCTGGTGGTCGTCCACCGCCGATGGAAATGGAACGAACAGCGCCGCCGCACCCACCGCCGCGATCTCGGTCACGGTGCTGGCGCCGGCGCGCGCAATGACGAGGTCGGCCTGCGCAAAGGCCTGCGCCGTCTCGTCGATGAATGGGGTGAGCTCGGCCTCCACACCCGCAGCGGTGTAGTTGGCACGCAGCTCGTCGATCTGCTTGGCGCCGCTTTGATGCAGCACGATGGGCCGCTCGGCCGGTGCGATGCGCGCCAGCGCCTGCGGCACGATGCTGTTGAGCGCCTTGGCGCCCAGGCTGCCGCCCACCACGAGCAGCTTCAGCGGCCCTTCGCGGCCGGCAAAGCGCGTGGCCGGATCGGGTTGCGACAGGAAGGCTTCGCGCAGCGGATTGCCCACCCACTTGGCCTTCTTCAGCACGTTGGGAAAGGCGGTGAAGATGCGGTCGGCGACGCCGGCCAGCACCTTGTTGGCCATGCCGGCCACCGAGTTCTGCTCGTGCAGCACCAGCGGCTTGCCCAGCAGCACGCCCATCATGCCGCCCGGGAAGGTGATGTAGCCGCCCAGGCCCACCACCACGTCGGGCTTCACGCGGCGCACCACGCCAATGCTCTGCCAGAAGGCGCGCAGCAGCTTGAGCGGCAGCAGCGCCAGCGTGACCAGCCCCTTGCCGCGCACGCCGCCGAACTCCACCGGCTCGAAGGCGAAGCCGCGCGGCGGCACCAGTTGGTTCTCCATGCCGGTGGGGGCGCCCAGCCAATGGACGCGCCAGCCGCGGGCGCGCAAGGCCTCGGCCACGGCCAGGCCCGGGAAGATGTGGCCGCCGGTGCCGCCCGCCATGATCAGAGCGGTCCTCATACGCGGCCCCCTCTCATGAGCACCCGGTTCTCGTAGTCGATGCGCAGCACGACCGCGAGCGCCACGAGATTCATGATGATGGCCGAGCCGCCGTAGCTCATCAGCGGCAGCGTCAAGCCCTTGGTGGGCAGCGCCCCCAGGTTCACGCCCATGTTGATGAAGGTCTGGAAACCCATCCACACGCCCACGCCCTGCGCCACCAGGCCGGAGAACACGCGGTCCAGCGCAATGGCCTGGCGGCCGATGTGCATGACGCGGCGCGTGAGCCACAGGAAGAGCACGATGACGGCCAGCACACCCACCAGGCCGAACTCCTCGCCGATCACGGCCATCAGGAAGTCGGTGTGCGCCTCGGGCAGCCAGTGCAGCTTTTCCACGCTGCCGCCCAGGCCCACGCCGAAGACCTCGCCGCGGCCGATGGCAATGAGCGAGTGCGACAGCTGGTAGCCCTTGCCCAGCGCATTGGTCTCGCTCCACGGGTCCAGGTACGCAAAGATGCGCTCGCGCCGCCAGGGTGACGAAGCCACCATCATCGCGAATGCGGCCACCACCAGCGCGGAGATGACGAAGAACATGCGCGCGTTCACCCCGCCCAGGAACAGGATGCCCATGGCAATGATCGCGATCACCATGAAGGCGCCCATGTCCGGCTCGGCCAGCAGCAGCATGCCCACGATCACCACCGCAACGCCCATGGGCAGCACGGCGCGGAAGAACCGCTCCTTGATCTCCATCTTGCGCACCATGTAGCTGGCCGCGTACATGACCATGGCCAGCTTGGCCAGCTCCGAGGGCTGGAAATTGAAGATGCCCAGCGGAATCCACCGGCGCGCGCCGTTGACACTGCGGCCCACGTGCGGAATGAGCACCGCCATGAGCAGGAACAGGGAAGCAATGAAGAGCCACGGCGCGGCGCGCTCCCAGTTGCGCATGGGCACCTGGAAGGCGAGCAAGGCCGCCACGAACGCCACCACCAGCGACACGGCATGCCGGATGAGGAAGTAGGTTTCCTGGTAATTGGCCCGCGCGAAGCGCGGGTTGTCGCCCATGGCGATGGAGGCCGAATACACCATCACCATGCCCCAGGCCAGCAGCGCGACCGTGACCCACAGCAGCGCCTGGTCGAAACCGAGCACGCGAACCGGTTCGGCGCGCGTCTGCGTGACGCCGGCGCCGCCCAGGTGCACCGGCAGGTGCATGGGAAGCGCATCCACGCTTTCGCGGGCGCGGCCGAACAGGCGGCGCAGAAGCCCACCCGTGTTCTTGCCGCTGGCGGCGACGGCGGCGCTGTTCATGCGCGACCTCCTTCGTCGGCCGGGTCGTCCAGGCTGCTGCTGGGCGACTCGGCCAGCACCTGCACCGCCTCGCAGAAGACGGCGGCGCGGTGCGCGTAGTCCTTGAACATGTCGAAGCTGGCGCAGGCCGGCGACAGCAGCACCGCATCGCCCGGATTGGCGCGGCGCGAAGCGGCCTGCACCGCCTCTTCCATCGATGCCGCGTGCTGCAGGCTCACGCCGGTACCGGCCAGCGCCTGCTCGATCAGCGGCGCGTCGCGGCCGATGAGGATGACCGCGCGCGCAAAGCGCGATACCGGGTCGGCCAGGGGCGAGAAGTCCTGACCCTTGCCTTCGCCGCCGAGGATGAGCACCACGCGGCGGTCCACGCCCAGGCCGCCCAGCGCGGCCACGGTGGCGCCCACGTTGGTGCCCTTGCTGTCGTCGAAGTACTCGACCTCGTCGATCATGGCGACCGGCTCCACGCGATGCGGCTCGCCGCGGTATTCGCGCAGGCCGTAGAGCATGGGCGCCAGGCTGCATCCGGCCGACACCGCCAGCGCCAGGGCCGCCAGCGCATTGAGCGCGTTGTGCTGGCCGCGGATGCGCAGCGCATCGGCGGGCATCAGGCGCTGCAGGTGGATTTCTTCTTCCTCCACTGCGCCGCGCTTGCGCTTTTGCGTTTCGTCCGCCTCGTGGGCGCGCACGAGCCAGGCCATGCCGTTCAGGCGCTCGATGCCGAAGTCGCCCGGGCGGCGCGGCAGCTCGGCGCCGAAGGTGATGTGCGCCCGCACCTGCGGCCGCTGCAGCTTCACGCGCACCGGCGGCGGCAGCATGGCCATCACGAGCGGGTCGTCGCGGTTGAGCACCATCAAGCCCTTCTGGCCGAAGATGCGCGCCTTGGCCTTGGCGTAGGCGTCCATGTCGCCATGCCAGTCCAGGTGGTCCTGCGTCACGTTGAGCACGGTCGCGGCGGTGGGCTCGAAGCCCTGCACGCCGTCGAGCTGGAAGCTGGAAAGCTCGAGCACCCAAACTTCGGGCAGGTCCTGCGCATCGATGCGCGCGGCCAGCGTGTCGAGCAGGGTCGGGCCGATGTTGCCCGCCACCGCCACGCTCTTGCCGGCACGCTCCACCAGCTGGCCGGTGAGGGAGGTGACCGTGGTCTTGCCATTGGTGCCGGTGATGGCCAGCACGGCGGGTTCGTAGCCGCGCGGCTTGGGCGGCGCGACCACGGGTGCGGGTGCCTGGTCGTCTTCGTCGTCGGCCGGCGGCGTTTGCGCGGCAGGTGCTGGCTCGTCGGCGGCAACGGGCTGCGCGGAGGATTCGGCTGCCGTGTCGCCTGCCTCGGCTGACTCCCCTGCCTCGGCGGCCTGCTCGGCCCGCACCGGTGCGTCGGCGGATTCGTCCTGCGGCTGCGCAGCGTCTTCTTGCGGCAGCTCGGCCTCGCCGGGCTCCTCGGGCGGCGGCACGGCCAGGTCGGCCAGCGCCTGCGCGAAGAGATCCAGCTCGCCGCCCACCGGCAGGCCGATGGCACGCGCCGCCGACACCACCGGTGCCAGGGCTTGCGGCGAGAGGCCGGGCGAGCAATACACGGCGCGGATGGGCGTGCCTTCGACCAGCGCGCCGCTGAATGCGCCGCCGACGAACTCGGCGTCGGGCCATTCGGCGCGCAGCGTCGCCAGCTGCGGCGGCGTCTCGCGCGTGTCGGCCACGGTGACCACGGCGCCGTGGCGCGCGCACCAGCGCGCCATGGCCAGACCCGAGGCGCCCAGGCCCAGGATCAGCACGTGGAGTTGGTCGAGATGCTTCACGTCGGTCGGCCTATCGCAGCTTGAGGGTGGAAAGGCCCACGAGGCACAGCAGCATCGTGATGATCCAGAAGCGCACGACCACCTGGGTCTCGCGCCATCCGCTCTTCTCGAAGTGATGGTGCAGCGGTGCCATCTTGAGCACGCGCCGCCCCTCGCCGTAGCGGCGCTTGGTGTACTTGAAGTAGCTCACCTGGGCCATGACCGAGATGGCCTCCACCACGAAGATGCCGCCCATCACGAAGAAGACGATCTCCTGGCGCACGATGACCGCGATGGTGCCCAGCGCGCCGCCCAGCGCGAGCGCCCCCACGTCGCCCATGAAGACCTGCGCCGGGTGCGTGTTGAACCACAGGAAGGCCAGGCCCGCGCCCGCCATGGCCGAGCAGAACACCAGCAGCTCGCCCGAGCCCGGGATGTAGGGAAAGAGCAGGTACTTGGAATAGACGGCGCTGCCGGTGACGTAGGCGAACACGCCCAGCGACGAGCCCACCATGACCACCGGCATGATGGCCAGGCCGTCCAGCCCGTCCGTCAGGTTCACGGCATTGCTCGCGCCCACGATCACCAGGTAGGTGAGCACCACGAAGCCCACGCCGCCCAGCGGATAGCTCACTTCCTTGAAGAAAGGCAGCAAGAGGTTGGTCTTGGGCGGAAAGTTCAAATCGAACCCCGACTGCACCCAGGCGTAGAACAGCTCCAGCACGCGCCAGTTCGACACTTCCGAAATGCTGAACAGAAGATAGAAAGCGGCCAGCAGGCCGATGAGCGACTGCCAGAAGTACTTCTCGCGCGAACGCATGCCTTCCGGGTCCTTCTTGACCACCTTGCGCCAGTCGTCCACCCAGCCGATGGCGCCGAAGCCCAGCGTTACCCACAGCACGATCCAGACGAACCGGTTGGACAGGTCGAACCACAGGAGCGTGGCCAGCGCGATGGCAAAGAGCACCAGCACGCCGCCCATGGTGGGCGTGCCGCTCTTGACCAGGTGTGTCTCCATGGCGTAGCCGCGCACCGGCTGGCCGATCTTGAGCGCCGTCAAGCGCCGGATGACGCCCGGGCCGGCGATCAGGCCGACCAGCAGCGCCGTCAGCGCCGCACCCACCGCACGGAAGGTCAGGTATTGAAAGATGCGCAGGAACCCGAACTCGGGCGACAGCGACTGCAGCCATTGGGCCAGGCTTATCAGCATGAAAAACCGTCCGGAACATCAGGCATGTCCGGCCTCCTCTGAATCGTTGTTCTGTACGTGCGCGGCAATGGCCTGCACCACGCGCTCCATCTTCATGAAGCGCGATCCCTTGACGAGCACGCTGGCCACGCGCGGCAGCCTGGCCCGCACGGCGTCGTTGAGCGCCTCGATCTGCTCGCTTGCGAAATGCCGGCTTTCGCCGGCACCCATGGATTCGGCCTGGAAGGCCTGCACGCTATGGGCCGATTCGGCACCCAGCGCGTACACGCACTCGATGCCGCGCGTGGCAGCCCAGGCGCCGATCTCGGCGTGGAACTGCGGCCCCTGGTTGCCCACCTCGCCCATGTCGCCGAGCACCAGCAGGTGCGGCGCGGGCAGCGCCGCGAGCACGTCGATGGCGGCGCGCATGGAGTCGGGGTTGGCGTTGTAGGTGTCGTCCACCAGCGTGAGCGGCTGGCCGTCGGAACGCAACAGCACGCGGGCGTTCGAGCGCCCGCCTACCGGCTGGAACGACGCCAGCCCGAGGGCGATGTCGCCCAGCGAGACCCCCGCGGCAAGCGCGCAGGCCGTGGCCGCGGCGGCGTTCAGCAGGTTGTGCCGGCCGGCAATGTGGAGCCTGCATTGCAGATTGCCCAGCGGCGTGCGCAACACCACGTCCCAGGCCTCGCCATGCCATGCGGCGTCGACCAGCGACACATCGGCCTGCGCTTGCTCGCCGAAGCTCAGGCAGCGGCGCGACGCGCCTTCGCGCGCCAGTTGGGTCCAGAGCATGGTGAAGGCATCGCCATGCGGGAAGACGGCGGTGCCGTCGGACGGCAGCGCGGCAAACACCGCGCCGTTCTCGCGCGCCACCGCTTCCACCGTGGCCATGAATTCCTGGTGCTCGCGCTGGGCGTTGTTGACCAGCGCGATGGTGGGCTGGGCAATGGCGGCCAGGCGCGCGATCTCGCCCGGATGGTTCATGCCCAGTTCGACCACGCCCAGCTGATGCTGTGGCGCCAGGCGCAGCAGCGTGAGCGGCAGGCCCACCTCGTTGTTGAAGTTGCCGCGCGTGGCCAGCGAGCGGTCGGGCCCGGCGCTGGCCGCCAGGATGGCGGCGATCATCTGCGTGACGGTGGTCTTTCCGTTGCTGCCGGTCACGGCGATCAGCGGCAACTCGAACTGGCGGCGCCAGCCGTTGGCCAGCGCACCGAGCGCGGCCAGCGTGTCGGGCACTTCGAGACCCGCGAGGCCCGCCGCCTCCAGGCCGCCATGGGAAATGGCCGCCGCGGCACCGGCCGCCTTGGCCTGGCCCAGGAACTGGTTGGCGTCGAAACGCTCGCCCTTGAGCGCGACGAACAGGTCGCCTGCCGCGATGCTGCGCGTATCGGTGTGCACGCGCGCGATCGGCGTGGCGGAGTCTCCCACCAGCCGGGCACCGGGCACCCAGGCCCTGGCTTGCTCGAGCGTCATCATGGTCATGCGGCACTCCTTTGCGCCAGCGCCTCTGCCGCATGGGTCCGGTCGGAGAAGGCGATGCGCTGGCCGCCCGCCACCTCCTGCCAGAGTTCGTGGCCGCGGCCGGCCAGCAGCACCACGTCCTGCGGCGCGGCCTGCACCACGGCCTGCACGATGGCGCGGGCGCGATCCGCCTCGACCTGGGCCCGCTCGGGGCTCGCCAGGCCGCGCAGGATCTGGCTGATGATGGCGTCGGGCTTTTCGCTGCGCGGGTTGTCGCTGGTCACCAGCACGCAATCGGCCTGCGCCTCGGCCACTGCGCCCATCATGGGGCGCTTGATCGGATCGCGATCGCCGCCGCAGCCGAACAGGCACCACAGCCGTCCGCCGCGCTGGCGGGCCAGCGGCTTCAGGCCCGCGAGCGCCTTGTCCAGCGCATCGGGCGTGTGGGCGTAGTCGACCACCACCATCGGCGCGCCGGCATCGCCGGGCACGCGCTCCATTCGGCCGGGCACCGGCGTCAGCCGGCCGCATGCAGCCACCGCTTCCGCCAGGCCCAGGCCCAGCGCGCGCAGCGCACCGATCACGCCCAGCAGGTTGGAGACGTTGTATTGGCCGATGAGGCCGGTGGCCATGGAAATGGGCGTCGCACCGTTCTCGACCACGGTGAAACGCAAACCCTGCGCGTCGTAGCCGATGTCACGCGCCACCAGGCGCGCCGGCGTTGCGGCGGTCGAGAGGGTCCAGAGGTCGACGCCGTTCCCGGCGCCGCGCGAATCCAGTTCGGCCGCAAGGCTCGCGCCGTGCGGGTCGTCGACATTGACCACCGCGGCGCGCAGCCCCGGCCAGGCGAACAGCTCTGCCTTGGCCTTCCAATAGGCGTCCATGCTGCCGTGGTAGTCGAGATGGTCCTGCGTGAAGTTGGTGAACACCGCCACCGCGATGCGCGTGCCGTCCAGGCGGCGCTCGACGATGCCGATGGACGAGGCCTCGATGGCGCAGGCCGAATAGCCCTGGCCCACGAACTCGCGCAGGCTGCGCTGCAGCATCACCGGGTCGGGCGTGGTCAGGCCCGTGTAGCTCAGTTCGGGCGGCCGGCCGATGCCCAGCGTGCCCACCACGGCGCAGGGTCCGCGGCCCGGCAGGCCGGAGATCGCCTCCGACAGCCACCAGGCGGTGGATGTCTTGCCGTTGGTGCCGGTGACGGCCAGCAGGTCGAGCTGTTCGGAGGGGTGTTCGTAGTAGCTCGCCGCGATGGGGCCCGTGGCCGCCTTCAAGCCGGCATAGCTGGCCACCGCGTCGCCGGAAAAACCGAAGGCATCGACGCCGTCGTGCTCGACCAGGCAGGCGGTGGCGCCCTTGGCGAGCGCGTCGGCCACGTGGCGCCGGCCGTCGGTGGCCGCGCCCGGCCAGGCCACGAAACCGTCGCCCGCCTGCACCTTGCGGCTGTCGGCGTGCAGGCCGCCGCGCACGCGGGCGCGCAGCCACTGCGCGGCTTCTGCGGGGGTGTGGAGTTGCTGGAGCACGGCCATGGCTCAGAAGCTCTCTTCCACGCCGGTGGTCACCACCAGCGGCTTGACCGCCAGGTCGGGGGCCACGTTCATCATGCG
Source organism: Pseudomonadota bacterium (assembly GCA_018241905.1). Classification (GTDB taxonomy): domain Bacteria; phylum Pseudomonadota; class Gammaproteobacteria; order Burkholderiales; family Burkholderiaceae_C; genus Variovorax. The sequence continues at coordinate 13,220 of JAFECZ010000020.1, read as the reverse complement.
CAGCGTCTGCTGCACCACTTCGCTGAACACCGGGGCGGCCACCAGGCCGCCGAAATACTTGCCGGCGCTGGGCTCGTCGACCATGACCGCGACGATGATGCGCGGCTTGCCGATGGGCGCCATGCCGGTGAACCAGGCGCGGTACTTGTTGCTGGCGTAGCCCTTGCCCACCTGCTTGTGCGCAGTGCCGGACTTGCCGCCCACCGAGTAGCCGATGGTCTGCGCCAGCGGGCCGGTGCCGCCGGGGCCGGCCGCCATCTGCAGCATCTTGCGCACCGCCGAGGCCGTCTGCGGCGAGAACACCTTCACCCCGACGGCCGGCTGATTATTCTTCAGGATGGTCAGCGGCAGCACCTCGCCGTCATGCGCCAGCGCGGTGTACGAATGCGCCATTTGCAAGAGCGATGCCGACAGGCCGTAGCCGTAGGCCATGGTGGCCTGCTCCACCGGCTTCCAGCTCTTCCAGGGGCGCAGCCGGCCGGTCACGGCGCCGGGAAACTCCAGCTGCGGCTTGTGGCCGTAGCCCAGCGCGGTGTAGACGTCCCACATTTCCTGCGGCGACATGCGCGCGGAGATCTTCAGTGCGCCGATGTTGCTGGACTTCTGGATCACGCCTTCCACCGTCAGCGCGCCGTAGTTGTGCGTGTCGCTGATGGTGAAGCCGCCCATGCTCATGCGCCCCGGGCTGGTGTCGATCACCGTCTGCGGCGTGATGCGCCCGGCCTCCAGGGCGGCGGCCACGGTGATCGGCTTCATGGTCGAGCCCGGCTCGAAGGAGTCGGTAAGCGCGCGGTTGCGCAGCTGCTCGCCCGAGAGGTTCTGCCGCTTGTCGGGCACGTAGCTCGGGTAGTTGGCCAGCGCCAGCACCTCGCCGGTGACGGCATCGAGCACCACCACGCTGCCGGCCTTGGCCTTGTTGGCCGTGACCGCGTCGCGCAGCTTCTGGTAGGCGAAGAACTGCACCTTGCTGTCGATGGACAGCTGGATGTCCTTGCCATCGGTCGGCGGCACGGTTTCGCCCACGCCCTCGACCACGCGGCCCAGACGGTCCTTGATGACGCGGCGCGTGCCGGCCTTGCCCGACAACTGCTTGTCGAAGAAGAGCTCGATGCCTTCCTGGCCGTTGTCTTCCACGTTGGTGAACCCCACCACGTGCGCGGCCGATTCGCCCTCGGGGTACTCGCGCTTGTATTCGCGGCGCTGGTAGATGCCCTTGATGTTGAGCGCGGCGATCTGCTGCGCAATGGGCAGGTCGACCTGGCGCTTGATCCAGACAAAGCTCTTGTCCTCGTCGGCCAGCTTCTTGTCGAAGTCCTTCTGCGGCATCTCCAGGAGCTTGGCCACCTGCTTGAGCTTGGCGCGCACCTCGGGGTCGCTCTGCTCCACGTCTTCCGGAATGGCCCAGATGCTGGGCGCCACCACGCTGGAGGCCAGCAGCAGGCCGTTGCGGTCGAGAATGCGGCCGCGGTTGGCCGGCAGCTCCAGGTTGCGTGCGTAGCGCACTTCGCCCTGGCGCTGGAAGAAGGCGTTGCCGATCACCTGCACATAGGCCGCGCGGCCGGCCAGCACCACGAAGCCCAGCGCAATGGCGGCCACGATGAACTTGCTGCGCCACACCGGCGTCTTGCTCGCCAGCAGCGGGCTGGTGGTGTAGCGGACGCTGCGCCGGCTCATCGCTGGCTCCTTGCGGCCGAGCCGCCCGCGCCGGCAGATGCCGGGCGGCCGGTGGGCGGCGTAGCGGGCGGCAGCGGCGCCACGGCGGGAATCACGCTGCCGTCGGGCCGCACGTACTGGGTGATGGCGGGCGTGGCCGTGCGCATCTTCAATTGCTCGCGCGCCAGTCTTTCGACGCGCAGCGGCGTGGCCTGCGCGCGCTTTTCCAGCTGCAGGCGGTCGAAGTCGAGTTCGATGCGGCGCGTTTCCAGTTCGGCGCGATGCATTTCCGTATAGAGCTGGCGGGCGGTGTATTCGGTGTGCACCAGGTACAGCGCGGAGCCGATCACCGCGATCAGCAAGAGCAGGTTCAGGCGGGTCAGCACGTGCCACCCCCCGAAGCCGTCTTGATGAAAGCGCGGACCGGGCTCATGCAGGCGCCCCCGTACGTTCGGCCACGCGCAGGATGGCGCTGCGCGCGCGCGGGTTGGCCTGCACCTCGGCCTCGCTGGGCTTGATGCGGCCGATGGACCGCAGCTTCATTTCAGGGGCCTGCGCAAAAGGCGCGCGGCGGTCGAACACCTCGCGCGAATGCTTCGCAATGAATTGCTTGACGATGCGGTCTTCCAGCGAGTGGAAGCTGATCACCGCAAGGCGCCCCTGGGGTTTGAGCACGGAAAGACTCGCCTCTAGCGCCTGTTGCAGCTCTTCAAGCTCGGCGTTGATGAAAATCCGAAGAGCCTGAAATGTGCGCGTTGCAGGGTTCTGGCCCGGCTCGCGGGTTTTGACCGCGCCAGCCACGAGCTCGGCCAGCTCGGCGGTGGTTGAAACTGGGCCCCGTTCTTGTCGGCGAGCAGCAATCGCCTTTGCAATCTGAACAGCAAACCGTTCTTCGCCATAGTCACGGATGACCTCTGCTATTTGTTGGGGTTCGGCCGTTGCCAGCCAATCGGCCACACTCTCCCCGCGCGATGTGTCCATGCGCATGTCGAGGGGCCCGTCGAAACGAAAAGAAAAACCCCGTGCGGGGTTGTCGATCTGGGGAGAGCTGATGCCGAGGTCCATCAGAAGGCCACCGACACTGGCCGGCGCCAACTCCCCCAGATGTTTGAAGCCCTGGTGCCGGATGGAAAAACGCGCATCCTCGATGCGCGCTGCTTCGGCCACCGCTTCCGCATCCTTGTCGTACGCAATGAGCCAGCCCTCGGGCGCCAGCCGATCCAGGATGGCGCGGGAGTGCCCGCCGCGCCCGAAGGTCGCGTCCACGAAGGTGTCGCGCGAACCCTGCGCCTGGAGAGCGTCGACCGCTTCTTCCAGGAGCACGGTGGTGTGGGTCCATGGGGTGTCCAACGCCAGCTCTCTTGTCTTCAGAAGGCCAGGTCCTGGAGGGACTCGCTCGCCAGGCCGGCCGCCAGGGCTTCAGCCTCCTTGGCGTCGTGCGTGCCCTTGTCCCACAGCTCGAAGTGGCTGCCCATGCCCAGCATGAGCGTCTCGCGCGAGATGCCGGCCGCGGCCCGCAGTTCGGGAGAAATGAGGATACGACCGGTGGAATCCATCTCCACGTCCATGGCATTGCCCAGAAACAGGCGCTTGAGCCATTGGTCCTTCAGGGGCATGGCGGCAATGCGCTCGCGGAACTGCTCCCAGGCCGGACGCGGGAAGATCATCAGGCAGCCGTGCGGATGGCGCGTGACCGTGAGCTGGCCGGCCGCGGTGGCGGTCAGCACGTCACGATGCCGGGTCGGCACCGACAGCCGCCCCTTGGCATCCAGACTCAGCGATGAAGCGCCTTGAAACACGACCGACGAAACCTTTGGATGGTTGCCGGAATGGCCCCCGATTGGGCACTTGCCGACACTTTTTCCCACTTAACTGCACTTTTTTGCACTGTAGCAGGAAACGCCTACCGCGCAACGGGGGCGAGCTGTATTTTTTGTAATGGAATCAACGACTTAGCGGCGTTTCCCACAGTCATATCGATGTGGAAAAGTTGTTTAAAAGTAAGCACTTAGCAATGGCATTGCATGTGCTTTATGAGACATGCGCACGCCTGGCGGCATAGGCCGTCACGCCGAGGAAGGTAAAACTACCTGCAACAAATGCGCAAAAAGCACGCGGCGCCTCGAGGGCGCCGCGCAATGGGGAATCCTGGATTTTCAGGCCGCCGGAGCGGCGGCTTGTCACAAGATGAAGCGAGACAGGTCTTCGTCGTGACTCAAGGCCTTGAGCCGGTCGTCGACATAGGCTGCATCGATGCGGATGGTCTGGCCGGCAAAGCGGGTGGCGTCGAAGCTGGCCTCGTCCAGCAGCCGCTCCATCACGGTCGACAGGCGGCGCGCGCCGATGTTCTCGGTGCGCTCGTTCACCTCGAAGGCGATGCTCGCCAGCCGGGTGATGCCGTCAGGCATGAATTCCAGCGTGACGCCTTCGGTGGCCAGGAGCGCCTGGTACTGCTTGACCAGCGAGGCGCGGGTCTGCGTGAGGATGCTCTCGAAATCGGCAACCGACAGCGACTGCAGCTCGACGCGAATCGGAAAGCGCCCCTGCAGCTCGGGAATCAGGTCGCTGGGCTTGCTCAAGTGAAAGGCGCCGCTGGCCACGAACAGGATGTGGTCGGTACGCACGGGGCCGTACTTGGTGCTGACCGAGGTGCCTTCCACCAGCGGCAGCAAGTCGCGCTGCACGCCCTGGCGAGAGACGTCCGAGCCCTGGGTGTCGCTGCGCGTGGCCACCTTGTCGATCTCGTCGATGAAGACGATGCCGTTCTGCTCGGCGTTGGCGATGGCCTGGGTGCGGATCTCGTCCTCGTTGACCAGCTTGGCCGCCTCTTCCTCGATCAGCAGGACCATGGCCTCGCCGATCTTGAGCTTGCGCGTCTTGCGCTTGGTCTGGCCCAGCTGGCCGAACATGCCGCGCAGCTGCTCAGCCATTTCCTCCATGCCCGCGGGGCCCATGATCTCCAGGGGCGCACGGGCCTCGGCCAGGTCGATCTCGATTTCCTTGTCGTCCAGCTGCTTCTCGCGCAGCTTCTTGCGAAAGGCCTGGCGGGTGGCATTGCTGCTGTCGCCCGTGGCCGACGTGCCGTCGGCCGCGCGGGCCTGCGGCAGCAGGACGTCGAGGATGCGCTCCTCGGCGGCGTCCTCGGCGCGCATGCGCACCTTGGCGCTCTCGGCCTCGCGGGTCTGCTTCACGGCCACTTCGGCCAGGTCGCGGATGATGGAGTCGACGTCCTTGCCCACATAGCCCACCTCGGTGAACTTGGTGGCCTCCACCTTGATGAAGGGCGCATCGGCCAGGCGCGCCAGGCGCCGCGCGATCTCGGTCTTGCCCACGCCGGTGGGGCCGATCATGAGGATGTTCTTGGGCGTGATCTCGGCACGCAGCTTGGGGTCCACCTGCTGGCGGCGCCAGCGGTTGCGCAGGGCAATGGCCACGGCGCGCTTGGCATCGAACTGTCCGACGATGTGGTTGTCGAGTTCGGAGACGATCTCCTGGGGCGTCATCGTCATGTCAACGCCCGCCCGGCCGCCTGAAGCGCGTTGAGTGCTCCCTCGGGGGGCAGCAATACACGGAGTGATGAGCGTGGGGGTTCATAGAACTTCGATGGTGTGATTCATGTTGGTGTAGATGCACAGCTCCCCGGCGATGGCCAGCGACTTGCGCACGATCTCCTCGGCCGACAGCTGCGTGTTCTCCAGCAGCGCCTTGGCGGCCGACTGGGCGTACACGCCGCCGGAGCCGATGGCCACGATGCCCTGCTCGGGTTCGAGCACGTCGCCGTTGCCGGTGATGATGAGCGACACGTTGGCATCGGCCACCGCCAGCATGGCCTCGAGGCGGCGCAGCACGCGGTCGGTGCGCCAGTCCTTGGTCAGCTCGATGGCCGCGCGCGCCAGCTGGCCCTGGTGCTTCTCGAGCTTGCCCTCGAAGCGCTCGAACAGCGTGAAGGCATCGGCCGTTGCGCCCGCAAAGCCGGCCAGCACCTTGCCGTTGTACAGGCGCCGCACCTTGCGCGCCGTGCCCTTGATGACGACATTGCCCAGCGTGACTTGGCCGTCGCCGCCGATGGCGACCTGGTCGCCATTGGGCGTCTTGCGCCGCACGCTGACGATGGTGGTTCCGTGAAATTGTTCCATCGGAACAATTTGGGGGCGGCCGGGCAGAAATGCAAGACCGCTTGCGCCAAATTGCGCCAACTCACGCAGTGAAACTAATTGCTGCGAATGCTGACGCTGGCGTGGTCGGTGATACCCACCACATGGAAGAAGGTGGCCACCAGGCGATGCATGTCGACGAATTCGATGCGCCGGCCCTGCTCCTCGTGGCCAGCCACCCAGTCGATGATGGCGCGCGCACCTTCCAGGTCGACCCGCAGCAGCGCGGCGCAGGACACGATGGGCATGAGGGCGTGCACCAGTTGCGCATCGAGCCGCTGCAGCAGCGGCTTGCAGTCCCCGCCCAGGTAGCCCACCAGGGCGGCGCCGCTGGAATCCGCCGGGTAGTCGGGCACCGGCGGGGCAGACCGGTCCAGGCACTCGTAGCTGCCGCGCGGATCGCTCCAGGACGGCGGCGACACCTCGAAGGTGATGCAGTAGTTGAGAGACGCCAGCTCGTAGGCGTCGGGCTCGTGCACGGTGCGCAGCACCGCCATGCGAAGCTGCCACCAGACCACGTCGACACTCTTGTCGCCGGTGGGCGCCGCCTTTTCCAGCACGTCCAGCAGCTGGTAGGCGCCGGTAAAGCGCAGCTGCACCGGCGAATCGGCCCAATGGTTGAACAAGGCGCGCAGCGGTGCAGCGGCGTCGTGGTCGATGGTCTTGAGGTTGCGCCAGTCCATGTGCCACACCGGGCCGGCCGCCGCCAGCGAGCGGGTGAGCTCGGCCAGCCCTTCCCGGGCCAGCAGTGCGGGGCTTTGCCAGTCGGCGCGGCGCTGCTCGGCGGGCGGGCCGGCCTCTTCGGTGGCCGACACGGCGTCGAAGCCTGCCTGGGCATCACGGGCCAGGCTGCGCAGCGACACCCACTCAGGACCCGGCCGCTTGAGGCGCTGGGCGTAGCGCGTGCTCGCGGCCCCGAATTTCTCGCCGTCGCCGGTGGCGCGGTAGAGATCGAGCAGGGCCCGCCAGACCTCGGCGTGCTCGGCATGCGGGCTGTCCGGCGCCGTCATCTGCAGCAGCACCGCCTCGGCGCCGACGTCGTCGCTCTGCGCAAAGCGAATGGCCGCGTCTTCCAGGCTGACAGGAATGCTTCCTTCGCGCGGCGCCGCCCCGCCGGCAGCCCCCTGCTGCGCGGGAGGCGACACGCCAGGCTCGGTGTCGGCGTAGGCCCGGGCGCGGCGGTCGGCCTGCGCCTCTTCGCCGGCAGGCGCCTGCTCGGGCGCGGAGGGCCCGGTGGACGCGCCGCCGGGCACATCGGCGGCCGGGCCGCGGCCCTTCCACCACTGCTGCGACATCTGCTCTTCGATCTCGTCGATCTTCTTGAGCGTGAGCGCCCGCCCCTCGGACTTGCCCGTGGTGCTGAGATTGAAGGAGGAAATGGCCGCCGCGCCTTCGGCCGTGCCGCCGGCAGCTTCGCGCTGGCGCAGCTTGCGCAGCATGTCGAACTCGCGCCGGCGAACGAAATCGTTGCGCTGGCGCCGCTCGATCATCTCCTTGAGCATCTCGCGGCTGTAGCCGTTGTCCGCCGGAATGGACTCCTGCGTGTCCAGCTCGGACCAATCCTTGAGTGGATTGCGGACGAACTTCGCCACCTTGGACAGGAGGCGACCGGTATCTTCCTTGCCCATGGCCTAGCTCAACGCCTGCTCGCGGACGAATAGACGCAAGGGGATTTCAATCCCCGAACATCTTCTGCTTGAGTTCGCGGCGCTGTTGCGCTTCGAGCGACAGGGTGGCGGTGGGACGGGCCAGCAGGCGGCCGACGCCGATGGGCTCGCCGGTCTCGTCGCAGTAGCCGTAGTCGCCGGCGTCGATGCGCTGGATGGACTGCTCGATCTTCTTGAGCAGCTTGCGCTCGCGATCGCGCGTGCGCAGTTCCAGGGCGTGCTCTTCCTCGATGGTGGCGCGGTCGGCCGGGTCGGGCACCACCACGGTGTCTTCGCGCAGGTGCTCGGTGGTCTCGCCGGCGTTGTCGAGGATGCCTCGTTTGAGCTGAACGAGCTTGTGGCGGAAGAAGGCCATCTGCTTGTCGTTCATGTATTCGGAGTCGGGCATCGCGATGACCTCGTCATCGGTGAGCTCCTCGGCCGATTTGGTCTTCCAGTTGTTGGCGAGCTTCGGGTCTTTCTTGATCGAAAGCGGCGGGGGGACGAGGACTGTGGACATGGTCTGCGTAAAACTGGACTTGGCGGCCGTGGAGGCTACCGCGGGGGGCATGGAGGGGACTGTCAGCGACGACAGCCTCGCCGAAACTCGGGTGCTGCGCACCGGCATGGCCGGCTCGGGCGCGGGGGCGGCTGCCTGGGGGGCGGGCGCCGGTTCTGCGACCTTGGCAGGGCTCTTGGCAGCCGTCGCCTTCTTTGCCGCAGGCGCAGGCTGCTTTGTGGCCGGGGTCTTCTTGACGTCCGGCTTGGCAGCAGGCTTGGCCTTGGCGACGGCTTTGTTCACGGTGACAGGCTCCTTTGTTGGACTCGAAACGCGCTTGCTCCACCGGCGGCCTACCCACCCGTGGATTCCGCAACGCTTTAAGGCAACTGCAGACCCCACGTTTATAGGGGCTCACCGGTAGCAACTCGTGGGGTTATACCCCCGATTGCAGGCCGCAAACGCGCCTTCGTGTATGCCGGAAGTCACACTAGGCCTCAATAGGCACGGTGTGTGGCCTCCAAACGGGGCGCGATTGTATAGAGAACTGGAGCCGGGGGCGCCCGGATTCAACGCTGGTTTACACCAAGCACTGTTCCAGGCCCTGCTCCAGGATCTCGCGGGGCAGGTCGATGCCGATGAAGACCATGCGGCTCTGGCGCGATTCGCCCTCGGCCCAGGCCGGACCCAGGTCGCTGCCCATGAGCTGGTGCACGCCCTGGAAGATCACCTTGCGCTCGGTGCCCTGCATGTTCAGAACGCCCTTGTAGCGCAGCATGCGCGGGCCGTAGATGTTGACGATGGCGCCCAGGAAGTCTTCCAGGCGGGCCGGGTCGAAGGGCCGGTCGGCCTTGTAGACGAAGCTCTTCACGTCGTCGTCCACATGGTGATGGTGGCCATGGCCCTCGTGGGCATGGGAGGGGTGGTCGCAGTGCTCGCCATGCTCGTGGTCATGGTCGTGGTGGTGGTCGTGCTCGTCTTCCTTGAGGAAGTCCGGGTCGATGTCGAGCTTGGCGTTGAGGTTGAAGCCGCGCAGGTCGAACACCTGCGACAGCGGCACCTCGCCGAAGTGCACCTTCTGCACCGGCGCGCGCGGGTTCATGTGCTTGACGCGGTGGATCAGGGCGTCGGCCTCCTGCTCGCTCACCAGGTCGGTCTTGCTCACGAAGAGCTGGTCGGCAAAGCCGATCTGGCGGCGCGCCTCCTGGCGGTCGTTGAGCTGCTGGGCGGCGTGCTTGGCGTCCACCAGGGTCAGGATGGAGTCCAGCAGGTAGGTCTCGGCGATCTCGTCGTCCATGAAGAAGGTCTGGGCGACGGGGCCGGGGTCGGCCAGGCCCGTGGTCTCGATCACCACGCGCTCGAAATCCAGCAGGCCCTTGCGCTTCTTGGCGGCCAGCAGCTGCAGCGTCTCGCGCAGGTCCTCGCGGATGGTGCAGCAGATGCAGCCGTTGCTCATCTGGACGATCTGCTCCTTCGATTCGGTAACGAGGATGTCGCTGTCGATGTTCTCTTCGCCGAATTCGTTCTCGATGACGGCGATCTTCTGGCCATGGGCCTCGGTCAGCACCCGCTTGAGCAGCGTCGTCTTGCCCGAGCCCAGAAAGCCGGTGAGGATGGTGGCGGGAATGAGGGCCATGGCGTGCTCCGGGGTCCGATTGCGAAAAAGAAAGGGGAAACGGGAAAGTTTAGCCAGCGGGCCATCGGCCCGCTGGGGCAGGGTTTAGCCCGGCTTTCGCACCACCGCCAGCCCCTTGAGGTACTCCCCTTCGGGAAACTCGATGGTCATGGGATGGTCGGGCGCCGCGCCCAGGCGCTCGCTGATGAAGCCGTCCACCCCGGCGTCGATGCCGGCCGAGGCCACGATCTTGTGGAACAGCTCGGCGCCGATGCCGCCCGAGCAGGAAAAGGTCAGCAGCACGCCGCCCGGCGCCAGCAGTTTCAGGCCCAGGCGGTTGATGTCCTTGTAGGCCCGCGCCGCACGCTCGGCATGGGCAATGGTGGGAGCGAACTTGGGCGGATCGAGCACGATGGCATCGAAGGTCTGGCCCTGGTCGATGAAGCGGCGCAGGGTGGCGTTGACGTCGGCGTCGAGGAATTGGCAATCGGCGCCGTCAAAACCGTTCAGTTCGACATGGGCCCGGGCCCGCTCCAGCGCGGGCAGGGACGAATCGACCGACACGACCTGCGCCCCATCCAGCGCCCCGGCCGCGCGCAGGCCCCACAAGGCCGCCACGGTGAAGCCGCCGGTGTAGCAATAGCAGTTGAGCACGCGCCTGAAGCGCCGCTGCTGGGCCATCTCGGCAAAGCGGCGCCGGCTGTCGCGCTGGTCCAGGTAGAAGCCGGTCTTGTGGCCGGTCGCCACGTCCAGCGTCAGCTTCCAGCCGTTTTCCTCGATGGTGAGCTCGGTGCCCTGCCCCTGCCCGCCGGCCAGCCAGCCGGTGACGGGCTTGAGGCCCTCGCGCTCGCGTCCGCTGGCGTCCGAACGTTCGTAGAAATGCACGAGGCCGGTTTCGGCCAGAAGGGCATCGACCAGCGCCTTCTTCCAGCGCTCCACGCCGGCGGAAAGAAACTGCGCCACCAGCACGTCGCCATAGCGGTCGACGATCAGGCCCGGCAGGCCGTCGGCCTCGCCGTGCACCAGGCGCACGCCGTCGCTGGGCAGCGCAAAGAGCTGGCGCGCCTGAACGGCCTGGGCCACGCGCTGGCGGAAGAAGGCGGCATCGATGCGCTCGTCTTCGCGAAAGCTCCAGGCGCGCGCCCGGATCTTGGAGGCGGGGCTGAATGCCGCCCAGCACAGGAAGCGGCCGTCGTCGGCTTCGACGCGCACCGTCTCGCCGGCATCGCCGCCGCCCTTGGCGATGGCGGAATCGAATATCCAGGGATGGCGCCGGAGCAAGGATCGCTCCTTGCCGGCGCGCAAGCGAAGTGTTTTCATTTGCGGATTTTCGCCGCCGGCGCCGGGGCATCCCCGGAGCGCGGCTCGCCCTTGAGCCTGGCACGCGGATGCGCCGCGTCGTAGGCGCGGGCCAGGTGCTGGAAGTCCAGGCGCGTATAGACCTGCGTGGTGGCGATGTTGGCGTGCCCCAGCAGCTCCTGCACCGCGCGCAGGTCGCTGCTGGACTGCAGCACATGGCTGGCGAACGAGTGGCGCAGCATGTGCGGATGAACCGGCGCCGCCACACCCGCCTTCACGCCGCGCTGGCGCAGCTGCTTCCACACGCTTTGCGAAGACAGGCGCTGGCCGCTGCGGCCGACGAACAGGGCTGCCTCCCCCGATACAGGGCCGGTGCAGTCGCTGCGCACCGCGAGCCATGCGCGCAGCGCCTGCATGGCCTTGCTGCCCACCGGCACGCTGCGCCGCTTGCCGCCCTTGCCCAGCACATGGGCCTCGGCGCCGTCCAGGTCGACCCAGCCGAGCGATTCCTTGCCGGCGTGCACGTCCAGCCCGGTGAGTTCGCTCACGCGCAGGCCGCAGCCGTACAGCAGCTCGACCAGGGCGCGGTCGCGCGCTTCGGTCCAGGGGTCGGCATCGGCGTCGTGCAGCTCGGCCAGGCGTACGGCGTCATCCACGTCCAGCGCCTTGGGCAACGGGCGGGCGGCCTTGGGGGCATGCACGTCCTGCACCGGGTTCGACGGGATCTGCCCCTGCTGGCCCAGCCAGCGGTAGAAGCTGCGCCAGCACGACAGCACCAGCGCAATGCCGCGCGGCTCGCGGCCCGCGCCGTGCAGCTGCGCCATCCAGCGGCGCACGTGCGCCGTGCTCACGCGCTCCAGCGGCAGGGCGGCGGCGGCGGCCAGGTCGGCCAGCGTGGCGAGGTGGATGGCGTACAGCTCCACCGTGCGCGCCGCCAGGCGGCGCTCCACCCGCACATGCTCCAGGTACTTGTCGATCCAGGGAGAAGTCGCGGGCGCGTCGGCGCTAGAGGTAGCCATTGAGCGCATTGTTCACGATGGCCAGAGGCTCGCGCAATGCGCTGCGCATGGCCTGCCAGGCGGGCCGGCCGCAGTCGGCGGGCGCGGCCGCGTACTGCACGTCGAAGGCGCCGTCGAAGCCGCTGGCCTTGGCCAGGCGCTCCACGCGCCACAGGTGGTAGGCGTCCGACACCACGATCACCCGGCGCACGCCGGCTGCCTCCAGCAGCGGCCAGGACATGGCCAGGTTCTCGCGGGTGGAGGACGAAAGCGATTCCTTGAGCAGAACGCCCGAGTAGCCGTCGGCGCGCGCATGCACGGCCATCACATCGGCCTCGACGCGGCCGTCTTCCCGGTCGACGCCGCCCGTCACGGTGAGCAGGCGTACCCGCCCGTCGCGCCACAGCTGCAGGCCGCGGTCGACGCGATTGGTCAGGCAGGGGTTGGGGCGGCCGTCGATATAGGCCCGGTTGCCCAGGACCAGTGCAGCATCGGCCACCTGGAGTTGCGGCTGCGCAAGGCGCTCCTGCGCATGCCGCCAGACATAGAGGGCCAGCGCCGCCAGGAACAGGGCCAGCCCCAGAACCAGCCAGCCCAGGGCGCGCCTCAGCGTGCGCATCAGGGGCGCAGGCGCGAGAGTGCGGCCGACGACAACTCGGCGATGCGCTCCAGGAAGTCGGTGCCCATGTCGGCGTGGAAGCGCTGGCCGTCCGGCGATGCCAGGATCAGCAGGCCAAAGGCCGGCTCCGTGGGCTCGGTGCGCAGCGGAATCATGGCCACCGACACGGCCGCGCGCGCATCGCCCAGCCAGTTGACGGCGTCGAAGCCTGTGTTGAGGCCGCAATACGGCGTGGTGAGCGAGGTGGCCAGCGCGCGCACGTCTTCGCCGGCGCCCTGGGCATAGCCCTCGTTTTCATACTCGGGGCTCACTTCCCAGACCTTGATGGCGGCTTGCGGCACCAGGAAGATGGCTTGCAGGTCGGCCGCGATCTGCCAGGGCAGGCCGCGCGGCTCGCGGGTGGTGAGCAGCCCGCGCGTCCAGCGCTGCAGGCGGTCGGCGGTGAGAACGTTCTCGGTGCCATGGCGCACCATGTCCATGATGCGGTGCTCCAGCGCCTTGATCTTCTCGCGCAGCATCTCGGCCTGGCGCTCCTGCAGGCTCACGGCGCGATTGCCGTGCGGGCTGGTGAGCTGCACCTGGGCCAGCAATTGGGCGTGGCGCTCGAAGAAGTCCGGCGTGTTCGCCAGGTAGTTGGCGATGTCGTCCTCGGTGATGGGATTCATGGCGTCTTGTTGTGGGTGCGGATGGATGAGGGTGGTCATGGCTGCGCGGGCACGTCGATCTCGCCCTCGAAC
>JAFECZ010000209.1 GCA_018241905.1 Pseudomonadota bacterium | reverse complement strand
GTGACCCAGCGCGTGCGCTTTGCCGACAGCATTGCCCGCGGCCGCGACTACTACTACCCCTACCGCACGCTGGTGCCGCGCAGCGTCGAGAACCTGCTGGTGGCCGGCCGCCACTATTCGTCGACCTCGGCCGCGCAGAAGATCTCGCGGGAAATCCCGCCCTGCATGGCCATGGGCGAGGCCGCCGGCACCGCCGCCGCGCTGGCCCTGGACGCCAACGTGGCCGTGCGCAACGTCGACATCGCCAAGCTGCAGCGCACGCTGCGCGCCCAGGGCGCCGACCCGGGCGACCAGAAGGGTCCGAATGCCGACGTGCCGGCCATCGCCCGTTCCTTCGCGGAGGCCGCATGACCAACGCCGCATCCAAGCTGCCGCTGGCAGGCATCCGCGTCATCGACTTCACGCAGGTGATGATGGGCCCGGTCTGCACGCAGATGCTGGCCGACCACGGCGCCGACGTGATCAAGATCGAGCGCAAGGGCGCGGGCGACCTGAGCCGCTCCACCTTTGCGCCGGTGGCGGGGCAGGACAACCCCATCTTCTGCAGCCTCAACCGCAACAAGCGCAGCTGCGAGGTCGACCTGCGCGACGCGGCGCAGGTGGAGCTGGTGAAGGCGCTCATTGCCGACGCCGACGTGGTCACCAACAACTTCCGGGCCGGCGTGATGGAGCGCCTGGGGCTGGGGTATGAAGACTGCAAGCGCCTGAACCCGCGCATCATCTACGCGGTGGGCACGGGCTACGGCGAAACCGGCCCCTACGCCCACAAGGGCGGCCAGGACGTGCTGGCCCAGGCGCTGACGGGCGTGATGGCGCGCCGGGCCGACGCCTCGGTGCCGGTGTCGATCTACCCCACGGCGCTGGCCGACTACACCGCCGGCATGCACATGGTGCAGGGCATCCTGTTCGCACTGCTGCAGCGCGAGCGCACCGGCGAGGGGCAGAAGGTCTCGGTGTCGCTCTACAACTCGATGCTGGCCATGCAGATGCAGGAGGCCGCCATGATCATGATGGAGGACTCCGAGGTGAACTGGGCGGCCATGCCGCTGTCGGGCGTGTTCCATGCGCAGAACGGCGCGCTGGTGCTGGTGGGCGCCTTCAAGGCCAACCCGCTGCGCGACATCTGCGCCGCGCTGGAGATCGACGACCTGTCGCAAGACCCGCGCTTTGCCGACTTGCAGGCCCAGTTCAAGCACAAGGCCGAACTGCATGCGATCTTTCGGGAGCGCTTTGCCAGCAACACGCGCGAGCACTGGCTGGCCCGGCTGGAAGAGCAGGACCTGTTGTCCGCCCCGGTGCGCGACATGCGCGAGGCGCTGGTCGACCCGCAGACGTTGCACAACGGGATGATCCTGGACGGCGGCGCGCCCGGTGGCAGGCCGATGCGCTTCGTGGCCAGCCCGATCCAGATGTCCGGCGCTGCGGCCGGCCTGCGCCGCGCGCCGCCCCGGCTGGGCGAGCACACGGCCGAAGTGCTGGAAGAGGCCCGCGCGCTGAGCGAGGTGGCGCAATGAGCGTCATCTACGAGGTCAAGGACCATGTCGCCCGCGTCACCATCGACCGGCCCGACGTGCTCAACGCGGTCGACCTGCCCACCGAGGCAGAGCTGATCCGCATCTGGGAAGACATCGAACTGCGCGACGACGTGCGCGTGGTGGTGCTCACCGGCGCGGGCGAGCGCTCCTTCTGCGCCGGCGCCGACCTGAAGAACACCAGCAACCTCAAGGGCGTGGAGTACTGGGCGGCCAGCCGTCCGGGCGGCTTCGGCGGCATCGCGCTGCGCGAGACGCTCAATGTGCCCGTCATTGCCCGCGTCAACGGATTTGCCCTGGGCGGCGGCTTCGAGATGGTGCTGGGCTGCGACCTGGTGGTGGCCTGCGAGGAAGCCAGCTTCGGCCTGCCCGAGCCGCTGGTGGGCCGCCTGCCGCTGGACGGCGGCATGCTGCTGCTGCAGCGGCAGATTCCGTACCGCCAGGCCATGGGAATGATGCTCACCGGCCAGCGCGTGAAGGCGCGCCAGGCGCTGGACATGGGCCTCATCAACGAGGTGGTGCCCCGCGTGGAGCTGGACACTGCCGTCGAGCGCTGGGTTCAACAGCTGCTGGCATGCGCGCCGCTGTCGCTGCGGGCCATCAAGCAGGTGGTGCGCCAGACCGGGCAGCTGTCGCCCATGCAGGCCCACGGCATGCGCCTGCCGGCCCTGGTCGCCGCCTTGCAATCGCAAGATTCGAACGAAGGCGTGCTGGCCTTCCAGCAAAAGCGCAAGCCCGTGTGGCAAGGGCGCTAGGCCATTCACGGCAAGAAAGGGGACGAGCGCCATGGCCCACGTCATCACCACCGCCTGCATCGACTGCAAGGACGGCGCCTGCGTGCCTTGCTGCCCCGTCGATTGCATCTACGAGGGCGCCAGGACTCTGTACATTCATCCCGATGAATGCATCGATTGCGGCGTTTGCGTCTCGGCCTGTCCGGTGCAGGCCATCTACGAGGAGTCCCGACTGCCGCCGGGGCTCGTGCATTTCACCGCCATCAACCGCGAGTTCTTCGAGCCCGCGGTCAGCGGCCTGGGCTCGCCCGGCGGGGCGGAGGGCAAGCGCAGCGCTTGCGACCACCCCGGCATTGCCTGCGAACTGCCCGTCGTGGGAGCGGCCGCGTAGTGCAGCAGCGCAGGGCAGGAGGGCCGGCTGATGCATGCCAGCGTCCTGAAGTACTTCATCGAGGTGGCGGCCTGCGGCTCGGTGCGCAAGGCCTCGGAGCGGCTGTACGTGGCCTCCAGCGCCGTCAACCGGCAGATCCACAAGCTGGAGGACGAACTGGGCGTGGAGCTGTTCGACCGCATGCCCAACGGCCTGCGCCTGAACCCGGCCGGCGAGCGGCTGCTCAAGCACGCGCAGGAAACGCTGCACCAGTTCCAGGTGATGCGCACCGAGCTGGATGCGCTCAAGGGCGAGCGCACCGGCCACGTCAAGGTGGCGGCCATGGATTCCTTCTTCGAGGAACTGCTGCCCTCGGCGGTGGAGGAGTTCCAGCAGATCTTTCCCGCCGTGACCTACACCATCACCTCCACCCAGCCCATGGAGGTGGCGCAGATGGTGATGGCCGGGCAGGCCGACGTGGGCCTGACCTTCCTGGGCCGCCTGCCCGGCGGCGTGCGGGCCATGAACGTGGCGCACCTGCCCATCGGCATCGTGATGCCGCCGGGGCACCCGCTGGCCAGCTTCGACACCGTGTCGCTCAAGGAGTGCGCCAAGTACACATTCCTGCGCTCCAGCTCGCACCCGGTGATCAGCGCCGCATCGTCGCCCGAGTTCGCCAACTTCTGGGACGACATGGAGCCGGCGGCCACCTGCAACTCCACCCCCTTGCTCAAGCGCCTGATCATGGGCGGCAAGGGCATTTCCTGCTTCTCCAAGATCGCCTTCATCGAGGAGCTCAAGCGCGGGGAGCTGCTGTGGCGGCCCTTCGAGCTGGAGGCGCTCAACGGACTGAAGGTGGGCATCGTGGTGCCCACGCAGCGCGTGCTGCCGCACGTCACGCAGAACTTCGTCGGCCGCATGGCCCGGCGACTGACCCAGCTGGAAGCCATCGCCGCGACGCTGTAGCGCTCGTTCGCCCCGGTGGCTTTCCCTTCAAACCCTGAAAGGAAATCACCATGAGCGATCTGAAGAACAAGGCCGTCCTCGTCACCGGCGCCAGCACCGGCATCGGCGCCGCGGTGGCGCGGGCCATGGGCCGCGCCGGCGCCCGCGTGGCGGTGCACTACCGCGGCAGCCGCGACGAGGCCGAGGGCGTGGCGCGCGACATCGAGAAAGCCGGCGGCAAGGCCGTCGCGGTGCAGGCGGACGTGACCGACGCGGGCTCCGTGGACCGCATGGTGGCGGCGGTGCAGGAGGCCTTCGGGGGCATCGACATCCTGGTGAACAACGCCGGCGGCTTTGTCCGGCGCTCGCCCATCGTGGATGCGGACGACGACTACATCGACGCGGTGTTTCGCCTGAACGCGCGCTCGGTGGTGGCGGTCAGCCGGCGCGTGATCCCGATCATGTCGGCGGGCGGCGGCGGCACCATCATCAACGTGACCACGCAGGCGGCGCGCACCGGCGGCGGGCCGGGCGCGGGGCTGTATGCGGCCTGCAAGGGCTTTGTCTCGACCATCACGCGCACCATGGCCAAGGAGCTGGTCAAGGACGGGATCCGCGTCAACGCGGTGGCGCCTGGCGTGATCGAGACGCCTTTCCACGACGGCCACTCCAGCCCCGAGGTGCTGAAGAACTTTGCCAATGCCATCCCCATGGGGCGCCTGGGCACGGCCGAGGAATGCGTGGGTGCCTTCCTGTTCCTGGCCGATGGGGCGGCCAGCGGCTACATCACGGGCCAGATCGTGGAAGTGAACGGCGGGCAGGTCATGCCCTGAGCCGGGGGCGGGGGGAGGGGCCCTCGCCCTATGGCAAACTTGCCCGCTTTCGCTTTATCAGGCGGCGGCGCTCACCTTCTTGGGGAGGCGCCGCCGGCGCTTCGTCCCAGCCATGTCCGAGAAAATCCTTCGCCAGATTGCCGCCGAAATCAAGGTCGGTGTGAACCAGGTGAAAGCGGCCGTCGACCTGCTCGACGGCGGCGCCACAGTCCCCTTCATCGCCCGCTACCGCAAGGAAGCCACCGACGGCCTGGACGACGTCCAGCTGCGCGAGCTGGAAGCCCGCCTGGCCTACCTGCGCGAGCTGGAAGACCGCCGCGCGGCGGCGCTCAAGAGCATCGACGAGCAAGGCAAGCTCACGCCCGAGCTGCGCGCCGCCGTCGAGGCCGCGCCCACCAAGCAGGAACTGGAAGACCTGTACCTGCCCTACAAGCCCAAGCGCCGCACCAAGGGCCAGATGGCGCGCGAAGCCGGCATCGAGCCGCTGGCCGACAAGCTCTTTGCCGACCCCACGCTCGATCCGCAGAAGGAGGCCGCCGAATTCGTGAAGCCCGCCGCCGACGGCCTGGACTTCTCGAGCGTGCAACTGGTGCTCGACGGCGTACGCGACATCCTGTCCGAGCGCTGGGCGGAAGACGCGGCACTGGTGCAATCGCTGCGCGAATGGCTCTGGACCGAGGGCCTGTTCAAGTCGACGCTTGCCACCGGCAAGGACGAGAACAACGCCGAGGTCGCCAAGTTCCGCGACTACTTCGACTACGACGAGCCCATCGGCCGCGTACCGTCGCACCGCGCCCTGGCCGTGTTCCGCGGCCGCCAGCTCGAAATTCTGGACGCCAAGCTGGTGCTGCCGGTGGAGCCCGAACCTGGCAAGCCCAGCATCGCCGAAGGCAAGATCGCGCTGCACCTGGGCTGGAGCCATGCGGCCCGCCCGTGCGACGACCTGATCCGCAAGTGCGTGGCCTGGACCTGGCGCGTGAAGCTGAGCCTGTCCAGCGAGCGCGACCTGTTCACCCGCCTGCGCGAAGAGGCGGAAAAGGTGGCCATCAAGGTCTTTGCAGACAACCTGCGCGACCTGCTGCTGGCGGCCCCCGCCGGCCCGCGCGTGGTGATGGGCCTGGACCCGGGCATCCGCACCGGCGTGAAGGTGGCCGTGGTGGACGCCACCGGCAAGCTGGTCGACACCGCCACCGTGTTCCCGCACGAGCCGCGCAAGGACTGGGAAGGCTCGCTGCACGCGCTGGGCAAGCTGTGCGCCAAGCACAGCGTGAACCTGATCGCCATCGGGAACGGCACGGCCAGCCGCGAGACCGACAAGCTGGCGGCCGACCTCATCAAGCTCTTGGCCAAGATGGCCTCGCAGGCCGGCGTGGAAGCCACGCCGGTCGAGAAGGTGGTGGTGAGCGAAGCCGGCGCCTCGGTGTATTCGGCCAGCGAATTCGCCAGCCAGGAAATGCCCGACGTGGACGTCAGCCTGCGCGGCGCCGCCAGCATTGCGCGCCGCCTGCAAGACCCGCTGGCCGAACTGGTGAAGATCGACCCCAAGAGCATCGGCGTGGGCCAATACCAGCACGACGTCAACCAGAGCGAGCTGGCCCGCACCCTGGGCGCGGTGGTGGAAGACTGCGTGAACTCGGTGGGCGTGGACCTCAACACCGCCAGCGTGCCGCTGCTGTCGCGCGTATCGGGCTTGTCGGCCAGCGTGGCGAAGGCGGTGGTGCGTTGGCGCGAAGCCAACGGCGCCTTCTCCACCCGCAAGCAGTTGCTTGACGTGACCGGCTTCGGCCCCAAGGCCTTCGAGCAGAGCGCGGGCTTCCTGCGCATCCGCGGCGGTGCCGATCCGCTGGACATTACCGGCGTGCACCCCGAGACCTATCCGGTGGTCGAGCAGATCATCGTCAAGACCGGCAAGCCCATCGCCGAGCTGATGGGGCGCGCCGACATGCTCAAGACGCTCAAGCCCGAACTGTTCGCCAACGACAAGTTCGGCGTCATCACCGTCAAGGACATCCTGGGCGAGCTGGAAAAGCCCGGCCGCGACCCGCGCCCGGACTTCAAGGTGGCCCGCTTCAACGACGGCGTGGAAGACATCGCCGACCTCAAGGAAGGCATGGTTCTGGAGGGCACCGTGAGCAACGTGGCCCAGTTCGGCGCCTTCGTCGACCTGGGCGTGCACCAGGACGGCCTGGTGCACGTGAGCCAGTTGAGCCACAAGTTCGTCAACGATGCGCGCGAGGTCGTGAAGACCGGCGACATCGTCAAGGTGAAGGTGCTGGAAGTGGACGTTGCGCGCAAGCGCATCAGCCTGACGATGAAGCTGGACGCCGCGCCGTCGCGACGCGACGGCCCGCGCGACAACCGCTTCGAAGGGGCAGGGCGCGGCTTCCAGCAGCGCCGCGACAACGCGCCGCAGCCTTCGGGCCAGATGGCCAACGCCTTCGCCAAGCTGCAAGGCTTGCACAAATAGGCCTCCCGCAGGGCACGACCATGAGCAGCATGAAGGCCCTGCGCATCTACGCCGGCCCGCTGGCACGCGAGCACATCCAGCGCGAAGGGCTCAGGCCGCAGGACGTGCGTGTGGTGCCCGGTGCCGCGGGCGGGCCCAAGGGCCTGATCCTCGGCCCCATCGACCGCTTCGTGTTCGGCCAGTGGCTCACGCAGTCGAGCCAGCCGGTGCACCTGGTGGGCGCGTCCATCGGCGCGTGGCGGCTGGCCAATGCCTGCCTGGACGACTCGGTGCAGGCCTTTCGCGACTTCGAGCATGGCTACATCAGCCAGCAGTTCGACGTGCCGCCCGGCCAGAAGCGGCTGACGGCCCGGCAGGTGAGCGCGCAGTTCGGCGACGGCCTGCGGCAGTTCTACGGCGGACGTATCGGCGAAGTGCTGCACCACCCGCGCTACAGCCTGCATGTGATCACCGCGCGCGGGCGCCACATCCTCGGCCGCGAGGGCAGGGCGCGCACGCCCTTCGGCTACCTGGGCGCCTTCATGACCAACAGCGTGCGGCGCAAAGCCTTGAGCGCCTGGCTGGAGCGCGTGGTGTTTTCCACGCCGGGCGCCAAGCTGCCCTTCGGCACGCAGGATTTCCGTTCGCGGCAGGTGGAGCTAACCCAGGCCAATTTCGAGGCGGCGCTGCAGGCCTCGTGTTCCATTCCCTTCATGCTCGAAGCGGTGCACGACATTCCCGGCGCGCCGCCCGGCGCCTACTGGGACGGCGGCATCACCGACTACCACCTGCACATGGACTACAACAATGCCGACGGCGTGGTGCTGTATCCGCATTTCCAGCGCGCGGTGGTGCCAGGCTGGCTCGACAAGGGGCTGAAGTGGCGCCATGCGCCCACATCCTTTCTGGACCGCATGGTGGTGCTGGCACCGAACCCCGAATGGGTGGCGACGCTGCCCAACGCCAAGCTGCCCGACCGCACCGACTTCACGCGCTACGGCAAGGATGGAGCGCAGCGCTCCAGGGTGTGGGCCAAGGCCGCGGCAGAGTCGCAGCGGCTGGCCGACGAGTTCGCCCAATGGCTGGGCCATGGCGACGGGCGCGCCGTCCTGCCCCTCTAGAAGGCCCCGCCTGCAATGCCGACCGCGGGCCGGTGTCAGTCTATGGCCCGTGCCTGCACGGCGAGCTCTGAACATTGGAAAATACCAGTCACCATGACCCTGACACGCATCATCGGCCTGATCCTCATCGTGGCGGGCATTGCCGGCATCGGAACAGGCGGCTTCAGCTTCACCAAGGAAACGCACGAGGTCAAGATCGGCCCCATCGAGTTCTCGGTGAAGGAAAAGCAGGACGTGCTCTTTCCCACCTGGGCCAGCGTGGCCGTGATCGTGGTGGGCGGGGTGCTGGTGGTGTTCGGCGGCAAGAAGGGCTAGGCATGGACATGAAACACCCCTATGCGGACCTCATCGGCCTCGTCGTCGAGGAGCATCGCGCAGGCTTCAGCAAATGCGTGCTCAAGGTCGAGGCGCATCACCTCAATCCGCACCATGTCGTGCATGGTTCGGTCTTGTTCGCGCTTGCCGACACCGGCATGGGCGTTGCGCTCTACCCGACGTTGGCGGAAAAGGAAATCTGCGCCACGATCGAGGTGAAGATCAACTATTTCAAGCCGGTGGCTTCGGGGCTCGTGCGCTGCGTCACCGAGCTTGTCAACCGGGGCAAGGCGGTCGCCAACCTTGACTCGAAGATCTTCGCTGGAGACACCCTGGTCGCGCAGGCCAACGGCAACTACGCCATCTTCCTGCCGCGCACGGCCGGGGCTTGACGCGATGCGGGTCGCTCAGCCCGCGACGTCCTGTGCGCGCAGCTCGATGGGCTTGC
>JAFECZ010000208.1 GCA_018241905.1 Pseudomonadota bacterium | reverse complement strand
GCCGATCTTGACGAACTGGTGGATGCCAGTGAGCCCGCCCACCGTGACCCAGTCGCCGATCAGCACATGCCCGGCCAGCGTGGTGTTGTTGGACATCGTGTTGTGATTGCCGACGTGGCAATCGTGCGCGATGTGGGTGTAGGCCATGATCCAGTTGTCATCGCCGACGGTGGTGCGCCCCCCGGCGCCGGGCACGCCGCGATTGAAGGTGCAGAACTCGCGCACCGTGTTGCGGTCGCCGATGACGAGCTCGGTGTCCTCGCCCTTGTATTTCTTGTCCTGCGGGTCGGCGCCGATGGAGCCGAACTGGAAGAAGCGATTGTCCCGGCCGATGGTGGTGCGGCCCTCGAGCACGCAATGCGCGCCAATGGAGGTACCCGCACCGATACGCACCTGCGGCCCGATCACAGCAAACGGCCCGACCGTGACTGACGAATCGAGCTGTGCCTTGGGATCGACGATGGCCGTCTGGTGAATCTGCGTCATTCTCTGGCGGCCAGGCTCAGCTGATCTGGCGCATGGCGCACATGAGTTGTGCTTCGCAGGCCAGCTCTTCGCCCACCAGGGCGCGGCCGCGGAACTTGGAAATGCCGGCCTTCATGCGCTCGATTTCCACTTCCAGGATGAGCTGGTCGCCCGGCTCCACCGGACGCTTGAAACGCGCACCGTCGATGGCGGCGAAGTAATAGATCATGTTCTCGTCGGGCACGATGTCCAGCGAACGGAACGAAAGCAGCGCCGCCGCCTGGGCCATGGCCTCGAGCATGAGCACGCCCGGCATCACGGGACGGTGCGGAAAGTGGCCGTTGAAGAACGGCTCATTCATCGTCACGTTCTTCAAGGCCGTGATGCGCTTGCCCTTTTCCATGCCGACGACACGGTCGACGAGCAGGAACGGGTAGCGATGCGGCAGCAGCTTGAGGATCTGATGGATATCGAGCGTGTTGTCAGTCATGATTTATTGTCTTGCGCGAGGCCCTTCTCCAGCGCCTTGACGCGCTCGCGCAGTGAATGGAGGTGCCGCAGGGTTGCGGCATTCTTCTCCCAGGCCGCATTTTCGTCGATGGGAAACACGCCGGTGTATTGGCCGGGCTTGTGGATGGAGCGCGTGACCAGCGAGGCCGCCGACACGTGGACGCCGTCGGCCAGCGTGAGGTGCCCCAGCACCATGCCGGCGCCGGCAATGGTGCAGTTGGCGCCGATGACCGCGCTGCCCGCCACGGCCGAGCAGCCCGCCATGGCCGTGTTGCGGCCGATGCGCACGTTGTGGCCGATCTGGATCAGGTTGTCGAGCTTGACGCCGTCTTCGATCACGGTGTCTTCGAGCGCGCCCCGGTCGATGCAGGTATTGGCGCCGATTTCCACGTCGTCGCCGATGCGCACCGCGCCCAGCTGTTCGATCTTGACCCACGCACCCTGGTGCGGCGCCAGCCCGAAGCCGTCGGCGCCGATCACGGCGCCCGGGTGGATCAGGCAGCGCGCGCCGACCACGCAGTCCTCGCTGATGGTGACACGGGACTTGAGCACCGTGCCCGCACCGATGCGCGCGCCCCGCTCGACCACGCACTGGGGGCCGATTTCCGCCGTGGCATCGACCACGGCTTCGGGGTGGATGACCGCACTGGGATGGATGCGTTCGCCCTTGGGCGGGGCATGACGGGCCTTCCAGAGCTGTGTCAGCCGTGCAAAGTAGAGGTAGGGGTCTGGCGTGAGGATGAAATCGCCCCGCGCCGCCGCCGCTTCTTGCGCTGCCGGCGAAACGATCACGCACCCCGCGCGCGAGGCTGCCAGGTCCTTCTGGAACTTGGGGTTCGAGAGAAAGCTGAGTTCGTTCTCGCCCGCGGTCTGCAATGGCGCCAGCCGCTCGATGGCGCGGCTGCGGTCGCCATGCAGCTCTCCGCCGAGAGCGTCAACGATGGCTGCCAGTTGCAGTGCCACGCCGATTCGCCAGCTCGCGCCGGGCCTACTTGCCGTTGGTGCCGGCAGGCGCCGCTGGTGACGGGGAGCCGGTCGGGCCGGACGCGTTGAGCGCCTTGATCACCTTGTCGGTGATGTCGTGCTTGGGATTGATGTAGATCGCCTCTTGCAGGATGGCGTCGTACTTCTCGGCCTCGGCCACCTGCTTGACCACGCGGTTGGCGCGCTCGTACACGGCCTGCAGTTCTTCGTTCTTGCGGGCGTTGAGGTCTTCCTGGAATTCGCGGCGCTTGCGCTGGAATTCGCGGTCCTGCTCGATGAGCTGGCGCTGGCGCTGTGCGCGCTGGGTGTCGGACAGCGTGGGCGCCTCGCGCTCGAAACGCTCGGAGGCAGCCTTGAGCTCGGCGCCCTGGGCCTGCAGGTCCTTGTCACGCTTGCCGAACTCGGCCTCGAGCTTGGCCTGGGCCGCCTTGGCCGGCTGGGCCTCGCGCAGCACGCGATCGGGGTTCACGAAGCCGACGCGAAAGGTCTCTTGCGCCAGCGCCGGCATTGCGCAAAGCGCAAGGACCGGCACGAGCAATGCCGCGGCGGCACGAAGCAGATGGTTCATTAAAACGAGGTTCCGATCTGGAATTGGATCCGCTGAATTCTATCCTTGGGGATGAAGCCGGGCTGGCCCTGGACGCCAACCTCCTCGTCCTGGTACTGGATCGGGAAGGCATAGGCCAGGCGCAGCGGCCCGAGCGGGGAAACCCAGCTGATGCCGATGCCGACCGAGGAGCGCAACTTCTTCTGCGCGTCCCACTGGGCGTCGGTCATGTCCGTGGTGCGGTCGGTAAACACGTTGCCGATGTCGAAGAAGCTGTACAGGCGCAGCGTACGGTCGTTGCCTGCCCCGGGGAAGGGAGCGTTGATCTCTGCGTTGAAAATGGCCTTCTTGGTGCCGCCCAGCGAAGCGCTGGTGACGCTGTCGCGCGGGCCCAGCGAGTTCTGCTCGAAGCCGCGGATGGAACCCAGGCCGCCCGCGTAGAAGTTCTTGAAGATCGGGTAGACGTTGTCGCCATACGCCTTGCCATAGCCCACTTCGGCGTTCATGGCAAAGGTGTACTGCTTGGACAGCGGGACGAACTGCTGGATCTGGTAGCTGCCCTTGTAGTACTTCATGTCGCCGCCGGAGCCGATTTCCAGGTTGGCGCGCTGCAGGCGACCGCGGGTCGGCACCAGGGCGCTGTCGCGTCCGTCGCGCGCCCAGCCCACCGTCAGCGGGATGCCCCAGACGCTGTCGTTGGTACACGAGGAAATGTATGTCAGCCCATCTGCGCCGGTGAACGTCGGGCAACTGAAGTAGTTGCGGTAGGCCTGCGGAATCTGCGAGGCGTTGTTCGTGCCGGGGTCGAACTGGTAGCGCTCCAGGCCCACACCGAAGTAGACGGTATCGACCTCGCTGAACGGCACCCCGAAACGCAGCGTGCCGCCCTCGTTGACCAGGCGGTAGTCGCCGTCTTCAGCGTAGTACGGACGGGTGGTCCGGTAGTACACATCGAAGGTGCGCGAGATGCCGTCCTGCGTGAAGTACGGATTGGTACTGGTCAGCTGGATGACCCGGTTGTACTTGCTGGTGTTGACCTGCAGGCCCAGGTAGTTGCCCGAACCGAACACGTTCTCCTGCGAGATGCCGAAGTTGAACGACACCTTTTCAGACGTCGAATACCCCGCGCCAAGCTGCAGCGAGCCCGTGGGCTTCTCGACGACCGACATGGCCAGGTCGACCTGGTCGGGCGAGCCGGGCACTTCCGTCGTGTCGACGTTGACCTCGGTGAAGTAGCCCAGGCGGTCCACCCGGTCGCGCGACAGCTTGATGCGGTCGCCGTCGTACCAGGATGCCTCGTACTGGCGGAACTCGCGGCGGATCACTTCGTCGCGGGTGCGATTGTTGCCGCTCACGGCGATGCGGCGCACGTAGACGCGTCGCGCAGGGTCTGCCTGCAGCGTCAGCGCCACCCGGTTGTTCACGCGGTCGATTTCAGGGCGCGCCTGAACGCGTGCGAAGGCATAGCCGAAGGTGCCGAAGTAGTCGGTGAACGCCTTGGTTGTCTGGGTCACCCGCTCGCCGTTGTAGGGCTCGCCCGGCTCGATGGTCACCAGCGACTTGAATTCGTCCTCGCGGCCCAGGTAGTTGCCCTCGAGCTTCACGCCCGACACCACGAACTTCTCGCCTTCGGTGATGTTCACCGTCACCGACAGGTCCTGGCGGTCGGGCGAGATGGCGACCTGCGTCGAGTCGATGCGGAACTCGAGGTAGCCGCGCTGCAGGTAGTACGAGCGCAGGGTCTCGAGGTCGGCATTGAGCTTGGAGCGCGAGTACTGGTTGGACTTGGTGTACCAGCTCAGCCAGCCGCCGGTGTCCTGGTCGAACAGGCCCAGCAGGGTCGACTCGCTGAAGGCCTTGTTGCCCACGATCCGCATCTCGCGGATGCGGGCCGGATCGCCTTCGGTCACGGTAAAGGTCAGGTTGACGCGGTTGCGCTCGACGGGCGTGACGGTCGTGACGACCTCGGCGTTGTAGAGGCTGCGGCTGACGTACTGGCGCTTGAGTTCCTGCTCGGCGCGGTCGGCCAGCGCCTTGTCGTACGGGCGCCCATCGGCCAGGCCGACGTCGCGCAGGGACTTCTTGAGCGCGTCCTTGTCGAATTCCTTGGTGCCGACGAAATCCACTTCGGCAATGGTCGGCCGCTCTTCGACGATGACCACCACCACATTGCCGTTCACGTCGATGCGCACGTCCTTGAACAGGCCCAGGTCGAACAGCGAACGGATCGCCGCCGAGCCGCTTTCGTCGGTGTAGGTGTCGCCCACGCGAATGGGCATGGAAGCGAAGATGGTGCCAGGCTCAACCCGCTGCAAGCCTTCGACGCGAATGTCGCGAATGGTGAAAGGCTCGACCGCCCAAGCAGCCAGTGTCGAAACCGCGCCGGCAACAAGTACGACGACGCTGCGCAGGCGGAAGCTGCTGAATGTTTTTTTCATCAGAGATTGGGCCGGCGCGACGCGGCCGGGCGAAAGTTAACCAAAGAGCCGAGTCACGTCGTTGAAGAGCGCGATGGACATCATGATCAGCAACAGCGCAACGCCTCCACGCTGCAGCCTTTCCATCCAGGCGTCGGACACGCTCTTACCCGTGAGGCCCTCCCAAAGATAATACATCAGGTGCCCTCCATCGAGGACCGGCAGCGGCATCAGGTTCAGCACGCCGAGGCTGACGCTGATCAGGGCCAGGAAGGTCAGGTACTGCGTCAATCCGAGGCTGGCCGACTTGCCCGCATAGTCGGCGATGGTGAGCGGCCCGCTGATGTTCTTGATCGAGGCCTCGCCGATGAGCATCTTGCCCATCATGCGAACGGTCAGGGCCGAGACCTCCCAGGTGCGCACCACGCCGGCCCAGATCCCGTCCAGCGGCCCCTGCCGCACCGTGACCATTTCCGGCGGCGCCCCCACGTAGGCGCCGATGCGGCCGACCTTGCCCGACGCTTCGCCTCGCACGTCCGGCGCCACCTGCAGTTCGACCACCTGGCCGCCACGCTGCACGCGCCAGGTCTGCTGGCGGGGTTGGTCGCCATCGATGGAGGCACGGATGAGTTCGCGCAATTGCTGCCCGTCGATGACCTCGGCGGCGCCCACCGACAGCACCAGGTCGCCGCGTTGCAGGCCTGCACGCTGCGCAGCGCCGTCGGCCATCACTTCGCCGATCTCGGGGCGGGTCAGCGGGACGACGATGCCAACGCGCCTGAACAATTGGGCGTCGGCATCCTTGGCCTCCACCTCGCTGAGCGGCAGCACCACCGATTGAAGCCGCCCTCGCCCATCGGCATCGATCTCGAGGGTGAGGTCGCGGCCTTCGAGCGCGCCGCGCGTCAGGCGCCAGCGCAGGTCGTCGAAGGACTGGACCGTTTCCAGGTCGCCGTCGAAGCCGGCGCGAAGCACCTGCTCGCCGCCGCGCAGGCCGGCCTGCTCTGCGATGGAGCCCGCAACCGGGCGCGCCAGTCGAGCCACCGGCTCGTCGACACCGATCCAGTTGACGGTGGCATACAGCGCCACGGCCAGCAGCAGGTTGGCCAGCGGGCCCGCCGCGACGATGGCCGCGCGGGAACGCAGCGGCTGGGTGTTGAAGGCGCGATGGCGCTCGTGGGGCTCCACCGGCGCCTCGCGCTCGTCGAGCATGCGCACGTAGCCGCCCAGCGGGAAGGCGCCGATGACGAACTCGGTTTCCTGCCCCGGCCGCTGCCGCTTGGGCTGCCAACGGTACAGCGTGTGGCCAAAACCGATGGAAAAGCGCAGCACCTTGACGCCGCAGGCCACCGCGACGCGGTAATGCCCCCATTCGTGTACCGCAATGAGCACGGCCAGGGCGACGATGAAGGCAATGACGGTGAGCATGGCGGCCAGCAGGTCGAAGGGTTGCGTCTCACGCCGCCAGGCGCAGCGCGGCCGCACGGGCCGCACGGCGCGCGCTGGCATCCAGGTCTAGCAGATCGGCCAGCGATGCCGGCTTGGAGGGCTGCACCGCCTGCAAAGTTTCCAGGTTCACCGCGTGAATCCGGTTGAAGCGCAGCCGCCCCCCCAGGAAGGCCTCGACGGCGATCTCGTTCGCCGCATTGAGCACCGCAGTGGTGCCGGGCGCCGCGCGCAGCGCCTGCCAGGCCAGTTGCAAGCCGGGGAATCGCATTGCGTCGGGCTCCTCGAAGGTCAGCGCGGACAGGCTGCGGAAATCCAGCCGCGTGGCGCCGCTTTCCAGACGCTCCGGCCAGGCCAGGCCGCAGGCGATGGGCACGCGCATGTCGGGCGTGCCCAATTGCGCGATCACCGAAGCGTCGGTGAACTGCACCATCGAGTGGATGACGCTTTGCGGATGAATGACCACCTCGATCTGCTCGGGCGAGACGCCGAACAGGTAGCGCGCCTCGATCACCTCGAGCGCCTTGTTCATCATCGTGGCCGAATCGACCGAGATCTTGCGGCCCATCACCCAGTTGGGATGGGCGCAGGCCTCGTCCGGCGTCACGTCGCGAAGGCTCGAAGGCTCTCGCGTGCGGAAGGGGCCGCCCGAGGCCGTGAGGATGATCTTGTCGATGCGGCGCGGCCAGGTGGCCGGGTCCTCCGGCAGCGACTGGAAGATGGCCGAATGCTCGCTGTCGATGGGCAGCAGCGAGGCGCCGCCCTCGCGCACCGCCGTCATGAACAGGTCTGCGCCGACGACGAGCGCCTCCTTGTTGGCCAGCAACAGGCGCTTGCCCGCGCGCGCTGCGGCCAGGCAGGGCGGCAGCCCCGCCGCGCCGACGATGGCCGCCATGACGGCGTCCACGTCTTCGTGCGAGGAGATGCGCTCGAGGGCATCGGGCGAATCCAGCACCTGGGTCGGGATGTCGTTATGGCGCAGCTTGTCGGCCAACTGGGCCGCATGGGGCGCGCTGGCCATGACGGCAAAGCGGGGCCTGAAGCGTTGGCATTGCGCCAGCAACTCGTCCACGCGCGTGGCGGCCGACAGGGCAAAGACTTCGAAATGCCCGGGATGACGTGCAATGACGTCGAGCGTGCTCACGCCCACCGAGCCCGTCGAGCCCAGGACCGTGACGCGTGTTTTGGAGATCGGATTCACAGAAAGGCCAGCATCATCGCTAGAGGCAGGGTTGGCAACAGTGCATCCACCCGGTCAAGAACGCCGCCGTGGCCGGGCAGCAGGTTGCTGCTGTCCTTGGCGCCGGCGCTGCGCTTGACCAGCGACTCGATCAGGTCGCCCACCACGCTCATCATCGAAAGAAACACCACGCCCAGCGGCAACTGCCACCATCCGCGCTCGGCCAGCCGCGTATAGAGACTGGCCACTTCGGCACGCGCTGCGTCGTCGGCCCAGACCCAGGCCAGCGCCAGCACCAGCACGCCGATGACGCCGCCCCACACCCCTTCCCAGCTCTTGCCGGGACTGATGGAGGGCGCCAGCTTGCCGCGGGTGAAACGCAGGCCGAAGGCCCGGCCGGCGAAATAGGCGAAAACGTCCGCCACCCATACCAGAACCAGCAGGGACAGCAGGAAATTGATGCCCACCACGCGTGCCTGGACGGCCGCCAGCCACGCCACCCACAGGGCCAACAGGCCGCCCACCAGGCGCAGGGCCCGCGGCACCGTCGGCCAGCCGGCAACGCCCGTGCGCAGCAGCAGCCCGCCGCACAGCACCCACGCGCCGCCGGCAATGATCCAGACCAGGGGAAGCCGCTCGTGCAGCAGACCCAGCCACCACGAGAGCCCGCACAGGGCCACCGCTTCGATTCCAAGGAAGACCGACACGCGCGGGCCGCAACCGTTCAGCCGCCCCCACTCCCAGGCAGCGGCACCGATGAGCACCAGCATCACCACCGCGAACGGCACGTAGGAGGGGTAGAAAAGCGCAGGCAGCAGGATGGCCAGCAGAACGACGGCCGTGATGATGCGTTGCTTGAGCATGGGCGGCGGCTCAGGCCGTGCGCAAGGTATGCGCCGCCAATTGCTCCGAAGTCTTGCCGAAACGGCGCTCTCGGCCCTGGTACGTGGCAAAGGCCTCGTCGAGTGCGGCCTCGTCGAAATCGGGCCACAGCCGGTTGCTGAAGAAGAGCTCGGAGTAGGCGCTCTGCCACAGCAGGAAGTTCGACAGGCGCTGCTCGCCGCCGGTACGGATGAACAGGTCCGGGTCGGGCACGTGTGCCAACGCCAGTTCCCGGTTCAGGGCCTCTTCGGTAATCGATTCGCCGCGGTTGGCAAGCTGCTGGGCAGCGTGGGCAATGTCCCAGCGGCCGCCGTAGTTGAA
>JAFECZ010000207.1 GCA_018241905.1 Pseudomonadota bacterium | reverse complement strand
ATGCCCATAAGACTAAGACAGCCCGCGGTTGACAAACGGGCCCGATCAGAGAAGCGGTCCATTGGAGCTCGGGGCGATTCGCCCGGAAGCAGCCATTGGGAGGACACGGATGATGGAGAACACAGGGCAGACCGCACTTATCTCGGAATTGACCATGTTGTCCTTCGCAGCCCAGATTGGAGTCGGAGACACAATTTAGAAGTCTGGGCAACTGCCGACAAATCCCACCGGCCGGCGATACCTGATGCGCCAATGCACGACCGAAACCCCCAATTACGGCATGGTCAGGTCCAGACCCATCCTAGTGCCAATTTCAAAGGTGAGAAACAACATGAGGAACGCAGCAGCGACGAACGCTGCGCCCACCTTGATAGACGTCAGTACCACTACAACGGTCTTTTGATTCTTGTCCTTCTGTCCCCGATCGTAATGCCACTTGACGGCAAAAAACATGCCCAAACTGAGCACGAGAACCTTAAAAATAGCAAAAGTGATAGGGACAGCATTCATGATTTAAAGGATATTAATTGTGACAAACGGCGAATTGCCCGCGTGCGGCGAGTAACTCAAATAAACCGATGAAGAACGGAAAACAATCTAACGACGCGGTTGCTGTGAGCTGAATGGGCGTCCGCAAGGTGCGTTGAAAGGCAAGCAAGACATCGGTCGAAAGGCGGAGCAGTCCGCCGGCACCAACAGAAACACTCTCATCGTGCTGCCGAGTGTTCATCCTCCAGTCTGATACGTATAGAACCAGATCACCTAAAAATTTACGTATCAGATCCATGAAGGCCGGTCGTCGCCTCAGGGCGCGCCGACGTCTGGTATGAAAATCACGTAAGCGGTTCAGAGCGACCGTATCAGAAGGACATGCCCGTGAACCGCTACGAGAAGCTTGCCGACAACATCGCTCAGCGCATTCGCGCGGGCAACCTAAAGGCGAACGATCGCCTTCCCTCCGTGCGAGAACTGAAGTCGCAGATGGGCATCAGTGCGTCCACCGTGTTCTCTGCTTACTACTTGCTGGAGGCGCAAGGGCTTGTCGAAGCGCGGCAGCGGTCGGGATACTTCGTCCGAGCGCGCGCGGAAGTGCCGGCCAACGAACTCGTCGCCAGCGAACCTGTCCTCCGGTCCATGTCGGTCGATGTCTCGTCGCTTGTCTTTCAGGTCCTTGCACAGGCTCGCGAGCGCGACATGGTCCCGCTCGGCTCGGCTTTTCCGTCGCCAGAGTTGTTCCCCTTCGAGCAACTTG
Source organism: Pseudomonadota bacterium (assembly GCA_018241905.1). Lineage (GTDB taxonomy): Bacteria > Pseudomonadota > Gammaproteobacteria > Burkholderiales > Burkholderiaceae_C > Variovorax. Next base: position 7,507 of record JAFECZ010000207.1, on the reverse strand, counting down.
CCGCCGGCCTGACGCGAGCGCTCAAGCGGATGGATCCCTGGCAGACCATCGAGGATTTGTCACCAGGAAGCGCCCCATTACGCCATCAGATCTCCCTCCGTTACGGCAGCGTGGGGATGGATGTTCCTGCGTCAGAACTGGTCATCACCAGCGGGGCGATGGAAGCCCTCAATCTTGCGCTCGAATCGGTGACGCAGCCAGGCGACGTCGTGGCGATCGAAACCCCAACCTTTTATGCTGCGTTGCAGGCACTAGAGCGGCGCGGTCTTCGCGCGGTCGAGGTTGAGACCCACCCGCGAACAGGCGTGGATCTTGGCTCTCTTGCTCGCGTGATCGACCAGCATCCGGTGAAGGCCTGCTGGTTCATGCCGACCTTCCAGAACCCAATGGGCTGCACCATGAGCGACGCAGCCAAAGAGCAACTGGTCAGCATGCTCGCCACTCGCGCCATACCGCTGATCGAAGACGACGTGTACGGCGAGCTCGCGCATGGGCCTCGGAGACCGCCACCGGCCAAGGCCTGGGACCGGGCCGGCTGGGTGCTGCATTGCAGTTCTTTCTCGAAATCCCTGGCACCCGGGTATCGAATCGGTTGGGTAGCGGGCGGTCGCTTCGCAGCCACTTTGGGTCGGAACAAGTTGATGAGTTCGCTGGCGACGGCACTTCCCTCGCAACTGGCCTTGCAGGAGTACCTGCAACACAAGAGTTTCGATCGTCACCTGCGCGCCCTGCGGCATTCGTTCAGCCGCCAGCAGGCGGCCTGCTTACGATTTATCGATCGATACTTTCCGACTGGAACGCGGGTCACGCGCCCCGAGGGCGGCTATTTCCTGTGGCTCGAGCTGCCGGAAGGTGTCGACTCGCTCGCGCTGCACAAGGACGCTCTTCGGCTCCGCATAGGCGTAGCGCCCGGCCATTTGTTTTCAGCCGACCGTCGATACACCCGGCACCTGCGCATTAACTACGGGTATCTCGGCGACCCGCGCTTGGAAGGAGCTATCAGGAGTCTTGGAGATCTAGCCAACGCGCAGCTTATATCTACAACCGGAAAATCGGGGCCAAGCTTCGAAGAACGTTCGTCGAGATCCTAGTTGCGTCAATGCTGTTCGAGGTCCGCCTCCTTCGACTGACTCTCAACGTCACGCGCGCCGCTTCGATCAGTCGTCGACACTTCGCCGCAAGATGGCACGAAGGTCCAAAGCGGTAGCTTCGACTTCTTGGCGACATGATTAGAGGTGTCCTGGACGACTGCGCTTTACGCGCTGCCGAGTGGCCAGTTGAGAATTTCTTTGACTCATTGAGGCTCTTTCCTGCGAGACACTATTCAACATGGAACCAACTATCACTGGCCGGGGCGGACCTGGCAGAGGGCAAGGCAGAAAACCGCTTCCCAAAGGCGAGGCGATGGGGACGTTTACGCTGCGAATGAAGCCGGCCCAGATTGAAAAGCTGCAGCGCCTGGGTGGGGCTGCATGGATTCGCGAAAGAGTCGATCGCGCCAAGGAGCCGCAGGAATAGACATCAGGAGGCATTAACGTCGGGCCTACAGGGTCCTCTGAGCAACTCACCACAGCGGAAGGGCAGTTCGGCTACGCGGCAGCAACCGCTCGACCCAAGATTCGCGCCGCTGCGCGTTCAAGGCTGCTCACAACAAGATCGCGGACGGGCAGCGCGTGGCCCGCCCCCTCATCCTTGACCAAGCCCCCGCGCCTGCTCGGCCAGCCATCGAACAAATGCCGTCACGTGTTCATCTGCACTCTTGTGGTCCGGCATGAAGACGGCGTACTCGTTCGTGCGATCCTGCACGTGACGATGGGCGCGCACCAGGTCATCGCTGCGCAATTCGCGTTCTGCGACGAACGTCGGGACCAGCGCCGCTCCCAATCCCGATCGAACCGCCTCGAGCAGTGTCGAGAAAAGGTCGAAGCGATGGCCGGCCAGACAGTTAGTCGGCGGCCGCGCCACGCCAGCGTGGCTGAACCAGGTCAGCCACGCCTCTGGCCGGTTGGATAGATGCAGCAGCGGAACCCGCCGAAAATCGCCTGATGCCGCAGCCCGAACAAACTGCGCGCCCGGACTGCAAACGGCCACGCAGCACTCCTGGAATAGCGGCAGACGCCGCGTGCCGGGCCAGACGGCGTCGTGGTAATGCAGTGCGACGTCGAACTGCGGCTCGCCGACGAACAGCTTGTTGGGAAACTCCCTGATCGTGACGCTTACGCGGGGGTGCTCCGCGAGAAATTTCGGCAGACGTGGCAGCAACCATCGATCGGCCAGCGCAGGCACCACACCTACGATCAGCGAGATCTCCCCTTCGCGAAGCGACATGAGTTCTCTCACGTGCGTTTGCATCTGAAGCAGATCCCTATCGACGTCCACACGAAACCGTTGACCCACTTCGGTCAGCGAGACGCCACGCGTCGTGCGACGCAACAGCTTGACCCCGAGTTGCTGCTCAAGTTTGAACATCTGTTGGCTAAGTGCGCTGTGGGTCAAGCACAGCTCCTCGGCGGCTCGGCTGAGGCTCTGATGGCGGGCTATGGCGCTGAAGATCTGAAGCGCGCGTGTAGAGGGAAGGGCCTGCGGCATTGGCTGTTAGCAAAGCTTTCAGGCCGCCAGAATAAACCGAAGCGGACTGGTTCGCGTGACCACAGAATCTGCGCCATGCCCGGATCTCGTTCAACGCCTGTGTTCCAACTGCCCCGACTCGCTTCGGTCCTCGTCTGTCTGTCGCTAGCGGCATTTCATTGCGCCGCGGCAGATGGCCCTTCCTGGCCGGCGCCGGCAATCGAGCCCGCTGTGGACCAAACGGTGTCGCGTTTGATGGCGTCCCCAGCCACGCAGAGCGTAATGCAAGCCGTCAAGTCCGACCACGAGCGCACGCTCGTCGACCTCAAAGTGCTGACGGAAATCGCCGCTCCACCCTTCAAGGAGAAGGCACGTGCCGAGGCCTTTCTGGCACGAGCCAAGGCTCTGGGTTTGGATGCGCGCATCGATGCGGAAGGCAACGTGATCGGCATTCGCAAAGGTACAGGAAACGGACCCAAGCTACTGGTCTCGGCGCATTTGGATACCGTCTTTCCTGAAGGCACCGACGTGACAGTGAATATCCGTGATGGCAAATGGTATGCGCCTGGAATCTCGGATGACACGCGCGGCCTCACTGTGCTGCTGTCGTGGATCAAGGTGCTCAATGACCTCCATATCCAGACCGTCGGGGACCTCGTTTTTGCAGCAAATGTGGGCGAAGAAGAGCTCGGCGACCTGCGTGGCATGAAGGCGATTTTTCGCGAACATGGTGACCTCGATGGCATGCTGGGTCTCGAACCCGATCCCAGCGGCTCCATCACGACTGGCGGCGTCGGCAGTCATCGCTACGAGGTGACATTCAAGGGGCCGGGCGGCCACAGCTACGTCACGTTCGGACTTCCGAGCGCCATCCACGCCATGGGCCGCGCCGTGGCCAAGATCGCCGACGTCCGCCCTCCAGCCAATCCAAAGACCACCTTCACCGTCGGCACCGCGAGCGGTGGATCCGCCGTCAATGCCATCGCCGCCGAAGCGCGCATGGCCATCGATATCCGATCGTCTGACAACTCGTCGCTGCAGGCGGCCGACCGCGAGATCCTGGCCGCTATCGCCGAAGGTGTGGCCGAGGAGAACGCACGGTGGGAATCCACCGCGCTGAACTATTCGGCCCGGCTGATCGGTGATCGACCGGGCGGCAATACGCCGAGGGATTCGCGCATCGTTCAAGCGGCAGTGCGGGCCAATGAGGCGTTCGGCCGAGCAGCTCCCCGACTGGTACCCAACAGCAGCGACGCAAACGTACCTATGTCGCTGGGCATTCCGGCCGTGATTCTCTCCAGCGGTGGCGAATCCGGTGGCTGGCACAGCAAAGGGGAATGGTGGAACCCAGCCAACGCATGGGTGGACGCACAAGTGGGTCTCGCCACGGTGCTTGCTCTGGTCGGTGTCCGGGACGTATCCGAACCGTTGCTCAGCCCTCGCAGGTAGCTGCTTCGGGCGCCGCCAATTGGCAGCGCTCAACGCTCCGCCAACTTGGGCAGGTAGATAGGGTACGCGACTCAAAGCGAAGCAACAATTGAGTTCTCGACTGAATCTCACAGACTGGCCGCCTCAACGGAGGATGCAATGAGAACGATTCCTTGGCTTACTGCTTCGGTAGTTGGACTTCTGATTGCGGGTTGTGCGGGTATCTCTTCCGCACCTAGTCAGGAAGAGCGACAGGCCCTGGCCCCAACCGGCAAGCTCCGTGTAGCGCTTTATCTCGGGGCGCCCGCGTCCATCATTCGCGGTGCCACGCCGGACGAGTCGAAGGGGGTGGGATTCGATCTGGGCAAGGAACTCGCCCGGCGCATTGGGGTCCCATTCGAGCCAGTCGTATATCCCTCCCCAGGGGCCATTTTGGGCGGACTGAAGTCCGACGAGTGGGACATTACCTTTTTCGGGCCATCCCCGGAGCGCGAAAGTGTCTTGAATTTCAGTGCACCTTTTCTCGTCATCGAGCACGGCTACATCGTTCCAGCCGGCTCTGCGATCTCGACTATCGACGCAGTGGATCGGCCGGGAACTCGCATCGGTGCGCCGCAGGGCGGGTCCGTGAACGCATATCTGGTGCGCACAATTAAGAACGCCACTGTAGTCGCGAGTCCGAGTGTGCCCGTTGGAGGGGAAATGCTGAAGTCCGGGAAGATTGATGTCTTCGCCGCCAATAAGGCAAACCTGTTCGAGTTGTCCGACAAATTGCCCGGGTCCCGGGTTCTTGATGGTCGCATTGGTGTGGACGAAGTTGCCATAGCACTCCCGAAGGGCCGGGAGAACGGAATGGCCTTTGTGCGACGGTACATTGAGGACGCAAAATCCGAAGGACTAGTCAAGGCGGCGGTTCAAAGAGCGGGACTGCGCGGCGCGGCAGACAAGTGATAAACGCTCTCTAACCCGCCGATGAACACTGACCTTCACCAGCGGCAGTTCGCGCCGCCGGCTCGGGCCGGTTGTCGGCAACGTTAAGCTGCAGGCAGTCAACGGTCTCCTTTCGGGCGCCGAGTTTGAGGATGCGAGCGGCCGCCTTGGGCACACATCGGGCGGTCGCGCGGATCAGAAAGCGATCAACCAGGGGCGGCGCCGCCGGCCGTTGCGCCGAGTAGTGGGGCGAGCCGTTCGTCCAGGTAGTGACGAGCCTGCTCACTCGTTAGAGACGGGTGGGGATCGACCTTGCTACGCGCGACCAGCAACCGCATGCGAGCTGCAAGCTGGGCCTCGGTTTCTGTATCAACTGGCGCGTCCGATCCGCCCTTTCAGCTTGCCCCGTTCACGGATGAGCCATGCCATCGAGGGCGGGGCTCGCAACAGGCCTGTGTAGTCACGATTCTCGGCATGTCCCGATGTTTCCCATCGAGACAAGATTCCATCCAGTGCATCAGCTGATGGTGCCGACCGAACTCAAAAAGGGGGCCGACGCCCCCCTTTCAGACCAGCCCGCGCTCGGCCAGCGACTGGATCGCCGGTCCGGCCACGATCAGGTGGTCGATCACGCGCACGTCCACCAGCGCCAGGGCGGTCTTGAGCACCCGCGTCAACTCCTCGTCGGACCGCGAGGGCTCGCTCGACCCCGAGGGGTGGTTGTGCACGAGGATCAAGGCGGCCGAGTTGTGCATCAATGCGTCCTTCACGATCTCGCGCGGATAGACCGAGGTCTGCGCCAAGGAACCGCGGAACATTTCCACATAGTCCAGGACCTGGAGCCGCGTGTTCAGATGAAGGACGGCGAAGACCTCATGCGCCAGCGCGCCCAGGCGCACCCGCAGGAAGTCCTTGACCTCGGCCGGTGAGGACAGCATGTCGCGGCCACGCACGTGCCCCGCCAGCAGGCGCTGCGCCCCCTGCAGCACTTCATGCGGCTCGGCGCAGCGGTAGGCGCCGCCGGCATCGCGCACCATCAGCGCAACAGCAGCGGACGATTGGAAGGACGACAGCGAGGAAACGAGATCGTGCGACATGGTCGACTCCGGTGACTCGGGCGGGATTGCCCGAGACCGCCGGGAGCACGGCGCAGCGCAGCCGTCACAAGTTCGACAGACGGCCGCCAGGCCGCCAGCGTGCACGGCACGCGCAGACCTTGACGGCGAGAACGACGTGGTACCGTGAAGGGAACAGCAAGCCCGCCCCAGCCCCCTGCCCTTGCATGCCTGGAGCCACCGCGCACGCGCAATCGATGGAAGGTCCACCCGGCCCGGCCGGCCATACCAGCGGCGGCGCTGACGCAGCGTCGAGGGTGTGACCCGCGGTCACGTGTCGCGTACCGCGATCGGCGCCGCACCTGCCGCAGGGGACCAGCGGCCCACGGCGCCCTTCGCGCACCGTTGCGCCCGCGCCTGTACGCACTCGAAGGCGCGCGCACTCAAGCCGATTTCACCGGTGTCCTGTGTTCGGCGCCTGCCCGCAATGTTGCATGCGATGCAAGGCGCCTCAACGCCCCAGCGGCCCACACACCGCATCGTTCCTAGCTCCAGGCATGTCGGCAGGTGCCGCCGAATTGCTTGGCACGCAAGCGTTGTGCGCCCCCCGCGACTCATCGAGCATTGCCGCATCACAGCACCTCGACAAGGTTTCTCCATGCATCTGCCGCCCTCCATTCACCGCCCGGATCACAGAGCCTTCGGCGTGTTCCTCTCCGCCCTCCTGTGCAGCGGCCTCGCCTGCGCACAGGCCAGCTACCGCATCGCCACCGAGGGCACCTACCGGCCCTGGAGCTTCAAGGACGAGCAGGGCGCGCTCCAGGGCTGGGATGTGGACATCGCCCGCGCACTGTGCGAGCGGATGAAGGCACAGTGCGAGATCGTGGCGCAGGACTGGGACGGCATCATCCCCGGCCTCATGGCGCGCAAGTACGACATGATCGTCGCCAGCATGGCGATCACGGATCAGCGGCGCCAGCGCGTGGACTTCTCCGACAAGTACAAGGACACCGTCTCCCGCTTCGTCGCCCGCAAGGGCACGCCGCAGGATGTGTCCCCGGCCGCGCTCAAGGGCAAGGCCATCGGCGTGCAGCGCGGCTCGATCCAGGCCAACTACCTCAGCCAGAACTACAGGGAGGCCGACCTGAAGTTCTACGACACGCCCCAGGCCGCGGAACTCGATCTGGTGGCGGGCCGGGTGGAGTACATCCTGGGCAACATGGTCACCTACTACGTGGGCTTCATGAAGACCACCGACGCAAAGAACTTCGACTTCGTCGGTCCGGACCTCAAGGGTGGCTTGCTCGGCGACGGCAACGGCATCGCGGTGCGCAAGGGAGATGCCGAGCTGCTGGCCAAGGTCAACGCCGCGCTGGCCGCCATCCGCGCCGACGGCACCTACGACCGCATCACCGCCAAGTACTTCCCGTTCAAGCTCATGTGACGGGGCGGCGCGAGCGATGAACCTCCTTCACGGTTTCGGCAGCCAGTTGCTGCTCGGGACGATCTCGACCCTCGAGCTGGCG
>JAFECZ010000206.1 GCA_018241905.1 Pseudomonadota bacterium | reverse complement strand
CGGCCCGGTGCGCGCACCGCTGACCGACCTCAAGCCCGAGGAAATGGACAAGCTCAAGACGCTGATCGATTCGCTCGGCCCGCAGTAAGCCGCAACCCCAAGGAGATCTGCCATGCAACAACACGACAACTTCATCGGCGGCCAATGGGTCAAGGGCAACAGCTACAGCCCCAACATCAACCCGTCGAACCTGGCCGACACCATTGCCGAATACGCCCAGGGCGACGCAGCGCAGGTGGATGCCGCCGTGGCCGCCGCCACCGCCGCATTCCCGGCCTGGGCCACCGGCAGCGTGCAGGCGCGCTCGGACGCGCTGGACAAGATCGGCAACGAGATCCTGGCGCGCAAGGAAGAGCTGGGCACGCTGCTGGCGCGCGAAGAAGGCAAGACCCGCGCCGAAGGCATTGGCGAAGCAGCCCGCGCGGGTTACATCTTCAAGTTCTTCGCGGGCGAATGCCTGCGCCTGGCCGGCGAGGTGCTGCCTTCCGTGCGCCCCGGCATCGGCGTGGAGATCACGCGCGAACCCGTGGGCGTGGTGGGCCTGATCACGCCGTGGAACTTTCCCATCGCCATTCCGGCCTGGAAGATCGCGCCGGCCCTGGCGTACGGCAACTGCGTGGTGCTCAAGCCGGCCGACCTCGTGCCGGGCTGCGCCTGGGCGCTGGCCGAGATCATCAGCCGCTCGGGCATTCCGGCCGGCGTGTTCAACCTCGTGATGGGCCGCGGCAGCGTGATCGGCAATGCGCTGGTGGCGCACCCGGGCATCCATGCGGTGAGCTTCACCGGCTCGGTGGGCGTGGGCCGCGGCATTGCGGCCAAGTGCGTGGAAACGCACAAGAAGGTGCAGCTCGAAATGGGCGGCAAGAACCCGCAGGTCATCCTCGACGATGCAGACCTGGCACAGGCGGTGGAACTGAGCGTGCAGAGCGCCTTCTATTCCACCGGCCAGCGTTGCACAGCGTCCAGCCGCTTGATCGTCACCGAAGGCATCTACCCGAAGTTCATCGACGCCATGAAGGCGCGCATGGACAAGATCAAGGTGGGCGATGCGCTGGCGCAGGGCACCGACGTCGGCCCGGTCTCGAGCCAGAGCCAGCTGGAGCAGGACCTGAGCTACATCGAGATCGGCAAGAGCGAAGGCGCGACGCTGGCCGCCGGCGGCCAGCGCCTGAAGCTGGATGCCGAGGGCTTCTACATGCAGCCGGCCCTCTTCTCCGAGTCGGTGGCGGCCATGCGCATCAACAAGGAAGAAATCTTCGGCCCCGTGGCCAGCGTGATCCGCGTGAAGGACTACGACGAGGCGCTGGCAACCGCCAACGACACCGAGTTCGGCCTGTCGGCCGGCATTGCCACCACCAGCCTGAAGTACGCCACGCATTTCAAGCGCCACAGCCAGGCCGGCATGGTGATGGTGAACCTGCCCACCGCGGGGGTGGACTATCACGTGCCCTTTGGCGGGCGCAAGGGTTCGAGCTACGGGCCGCGCGAGCAGGGGCGCTATGCGCAGGAGTTCTTCACCACGGTGAAGACGGCCTACACGCTGGCTTGAGGATTGCATGACGTCGGCAGCCGGTCGGGCTGCTATCCTGGGTTCTCACTATTAGAGAAATCAGGAGGAATCATGACCCAGACCAGCGTTGTACTGATCGGCCTGGAGCCAACGCTCATCAACTTTTCTGATCCAGCGTACGCCGCGTTTCCGGGCATGACGGCTGCCAAGGTGCAGGCCGGGCTCGACGCGGATGTGGCCGGCCTCAAGGCGCTGGGCTATGCGGCCGAGTTGTGCCTGGTGGACCTTGGCGAAACGGCCGAGGCGGTGCTGCGGCAGCTCTTCAAGACCAGGTCGTTCGACTGCGTGATGCTGGGTGCGGGCGTGCGGCTCATTCCCAAGAACACGCCGCTGTTCGAGAAGCTCGTCAATGTCGTGCACGAATGCGCGCCTGGTTCCAAGCTGTGCTTCAACACCGGGCCGACGGATTCGGCTGCGGCGGTGCAGCGCTGGTTTCCGGCTTAGCGCACGGGCCGCATCGACTTGCGGGTGCTTGTCCCTGAAGCTTGTCCAATAGCCGAGAGCCTGCGAGGACTCGGCAGCCGCCCCTATCGCGGCAGTGCAAGTGCAAACGTCAGGCTCGCCACCCCCAGCAGCGTCGACATCGTCACCAACCCCGCAACAAACGCCCCGTTGTAGCCCATGCGGCTGGCCAGCACATAGGCGCTCGACGCAGTGGGCACGGCAGAGAATGCGATCAGCACCGCCGCCTGCGTGGGTTCGAGCTGCAAGGCCCGCGCCAGCCCCCATGCGACCAGCGGCAGTATGAAGTGCCGGATCGACAGCACCGACATCGCCAGCACCTTGCCCTTGCCCAGCTGCGAGAACTGCATGCCCGCGCCCGCCGCCATCAAGCCCAGCGGCAGCGAGGCACCGCCGATGCGGCTGAAAGTGGGCGTGAGCCAGCCCGGCACCGTGAAGCCCAGGATGTTGGCCAGCAGCCCCGAGGCGGTCGCGATGATCAGCGGGTTGCGCACCAGCTGGCCCACGAAGCCCATCTGCGCATGCCGCGCCATCGGCCACACCGACGCCACGTTGAGCAGCGGCACGCACACGCCGATCAGCACCGAGATGAGCAGCAGCCCCTGCGTGCCGGCCAGCCGCTCGGCCAGCGTCAGGCAGATGAAGGAGTTGAAGCGAAAGGCCACCTGCGCGCTGGCCGCATGCTCGCGCCTGTCGATGTGCGTGCGCAGCCAGGGCAGGAAGGGCAGGCTGTACGACAGGCCGATGCCGACGGCGCACATCGCCACGCCGGCGCCCACCATGCTGGAGGTGGCCCCGAAGTCCAGCGGGCTGCGCACGATGGAGTGAAACAACAGCACCGGAAATAGAAAGTAGTAGACCAGGCTCTCGACCTGGTCCCACACCTTGCGGTTCAGGGCGGTGTAGCGGCACAGGAGCCAGCCGCAGGCGATGAGGGAGAAGTCGGGAAAGAGGAGCTGCGCGTGGTTCACATTGCGAGGATAAACGGCCAAATGCCATGGGTAATCCTGGGAATGAGAGGGCGGTGCTTGCCGCTAGGATGCGGGGTTTCGAAATTTCTCCACATCCCCATAAGGAGTCTCTGATGATTCAACGTCGCCATTGGGCCGCGCTGGCCGCTGCCACCGCGATGCTCACCATGGCAGGCACCAGCCTGGCGCAAAGCAACTACCCGACCAGGCCGATCGAGCTGCAGGTGCCGTTCGCGCCCGGGGGCACCACCGACATCGTGGCCCGCGTGGTGGCCGATCCGCTCAGCCGTGTGCTGGGCCAGAGCGTGGTGGTGGTCAACAAGGCCGGTGGCGGCGGTACCGTGGGTGCCAACGAAACGGCCAAGGCAGTACCGGACGGCTACAAGCTGGGCGTGGCCACGGTCTCAAGCACGGCCGCCAACCCGGCCATCAACCCCAAGACGCCCTACAACCCGGTCACGGACTTCACGCCCATCATCAACCTGGCGGCCACGCCGAACGTGCTGGCCGTGAACCCGAACTTCCCGGCCAAGAACTACGAGGAGTTCATTGCCGAGCTCAAGCGCAACCCGGGCAAGTATTCGTACTCGAGCTCGGGCACGGGCGGCATCGGCCACCTGCTGATGGAGCTGTACAAGAGCCTGACCAACACCTTCATCACGCACATTCCGTACCGCGGTGCGGGCCCGGCCTTGACCGACACGGTGGGCGGCCAGGTGCCGATGATCTTCGACAACCTGCCCTCGGCCATGCCTTTCATCCAGGCCGGCAAGCTGGTGCCCATCGTGGTGGCCGCGCCCCAGCGCCTGAAGGAGCTGCCCAACGTGCCCACTTTCAAGGAAGTGGGCCTGGAGCCGGTGAACCGCATGGCCTACTACGGCATCCTCGGCCCCAAGGGTCTGCCGAAGGACATCGTGGACAAGATCAACGCCGGCGCGAAGAAGGCACTGGAAGAGCCGTCGGTGCGCAAGCGCATCGAGGACACGGGCTCGGTGGTGATCGCCAACACGCCTGAGCAATTTGCAGAGCAGATCAAGGCCGAGCTTGCGATCTACAAGCAGGTCGTGGCCAAGCAGAAGCTGACGCTGGAATAAGCTTCGCGTCCCCTCGCTTCGCGTACGCGAAGTGGGGCGTTTTCCAAAAGAGAAAGCCGCTTTCAAGCGGCTTTCTCTTTTTGTTTTGCTAGGCTTGCGGCCCGATGACTGTCGCGCCTGCCACTGCCTTCCCTGAAATCGAAGAATTCGTCGACGCGTTGTGGCTGGAGTTCGGTCTCGCGAAGAATACGCTCGAAGCGTATCGGCGCGACTTGAGCCTGCTGGCGCAATGGCTGCGCGAGCGGCGCGGCACGCTGGACGGTGCGCGCGAGAACGACCTGCAGGCCTACATGGGCGCGCGGCTTTCGCAAAAGGGCAAGGCGACCTCGGCGAACCGGCGCCTGACGGTGTTCAAGCGCTACTACCGATGGGCACTGCGCGAGCGGCGCATCGATGCCGATCCGACCCTGCGTCTTGTGCCGGCGCGCCAGTCGCTGCGCGTGCCCAAGACGCTGACGGAAAAGCAGGTGGAAGACCTGCTGGGCGCACCGGACCTCGGCACGCCGCTGGGCCTGCGCGATCGCGCCATGCTCGAGCTGATGTATGCCAGCGGCCTGCGCGTGAGCGAACTGGTGGGCCTGAAGCTGCACGACCTCGGCATGAACGAAGGCGTCCTGCGCGTCATGGGCAAGGGCAGCAAGGAGCGCCTGGTGCCCTTCGGTGCCGAAGCGCGCCGCTGGATCGAGCGCTACCTGCACGAGGCACGCGCCGACATCCTGGGCGGCCAGCAGACGGCCGACTTGTTCGTCACTGCACGGGGCGCCGGCATGACGCGCGTCATGTTCTGGGTCATCGTCAAGAAATGCGCAGCAGCAGCCGGCATTCACGCTCCGCTGTCGCCCCACACCTTGCGGCATGCCTTTGCCACGCACCTGCTCAACCACGGCGCCGACCTGCGCGCGGTGCAGATGCTGCTGGGGCACGCCGACATTTCCACCACCACCATCTACACCCACGTGGCGCGCGAGCGGCTCAAGCAACTGCATGCGCAGCACCACCCGCGCGGGTAGGCCACCGATCGAAGACGACAACATGAAGAAGCAAGCACCCCTGCGGGCATCGGGCCTCTCGCGCCGCGCATTGACCACGGGCGTCCTGGCCCTTGCTGCACTTGCCGGAGCGGGTGCGGGTGCGGGTGCGGCCGCGGCGCAGCCCCAACAACCCAAGACCATTCGTCTCATCGTTGCCTATCCCGCGGGCGGCGTGAGCGACGTGATCGCGCGTGCAATGGGCGAGAAGCTGTCCGCGCAAACGGGCATCGCCGTGGTGATCGAGAACAAGGCGGGCGCCAGCGGCACCATCGGCATGGACGCCGTGGCCAAGGCGCCGCCCGATGGCAGTGTGCTGGGCTTCGCGGCAATCAGCCCGCTGGTGCTCAGCCCCCACCTGGGCAAGCTGCCCTTCGATCCGCTGAAGGACATCGCGCCGGTGGCCAGCGTGATGGTGTCGCCGGTGATGCTGCTGGCCACCCCGGCCAGCAAGAGCCAGGACTTCGAGGGCCTGATGCGCGAGGCCAAGGCCTCGCCGGGGGCGATCCGCTGGGCCACCTCGGGGCAGGCGTCGCTGGGGCACATCATGCTCGAGCAACTGCACGCGGCCTCGGGCGTGCAGGTGACGCATGTGCCCTACAAGGGCGGCGGCCAGCAGCTCAACGATGCGCTGGGCGGGCAGTTCGAGATCCTCTCGACCAACGCGGGGCCGACGCTGTCGCCGCATATCCAGTCGGGCAAGCTGCGACCGCTGGCCGTGGGCGCGCCTTCGCGCCTGCCCGGCCTGCCGCAGGTGCCCACACTGGCCGAGCTGGGCTATCCGGCGGCCAACCTGTCGTCGCGCTTCGGCATCTTCGCGCCGGGCAGCACGCCACCGGCGCTGGTCGAGCGCCTGAACACCGAGATCAATCGCGCCCTGGCCAACCCCGAGGTCGCCGCCAAGCTGCGCGCCACCGACAACGAGCCGGCAGGCGGCAGCCCCAGCGACTTCGCGCGCGAGATCGCCAAGGAGTACGAGGCCAACGGGCGGATCATCCGCGCGGCGGGCATCAAGGCGGACTGACCGACTACCTGCCGCTTGCAGCCTGCACATCGAGCAGGCGCAGTTCCTCGTCGCTGAAGCCCGCCCTTGCGCGGGCTTCGCGGTTGAAGGGCGGCTTCAGGCGCGGTGCCTCGTAGTGCGCTACCAGCTGCGGGTACAGCGCCTCGGGGTCTTGCCCGCCGCGTTCGCACAGCCAGCGATACCAGCGGTTGCCGATGGCCACGTGGCCCACTTCGTCGCGCAGGATGATGTCCAGGATGGCCACGGCCTCGTGCGCATCGGGCGTGTTCACGCGGCGCAGCTTGGCCTGGATGAGCGGGGTGGCGTCGAGCCCGCGCGCCTCCAGCGTTCGGGGCACCAGGGCCATGCGGGCCAGCACGTCGTCCCTGGTGCGCTCGCACATGGTCCACAGGCCGTCGTGGCCGGGAAAGTCGCCGTAGCGCCAGCCCATGCCCTGCAGATGCGCGTGCAGCAGGCTGAAGTGCTGCGCCTCTTCGTCCGCCACGCGCAGCCAGTCGCGGTAGTAGTCCGCGGGCATGCCGTCGAAGCGCCACACCGCGTCGAGCGCCAGGTTGATGGCGTTGAACTCGATGTGGCAGATGGAATGCACCAGCGCCGCGCGGCCCTCGGTGGTAAAGGGCGAGCGCTTGGGCACGGCGGTGGCCGACACGCGTTCGGGCCGGTCGGGGCGGCCCGGAACGCCGCTGCCGTCGTCCGCGGTACGCACGAGCCCGTCGCCAATGCGCTCCAGGTCGTCGCTGGCGGCCAGGGCGCGGGTGGCTTGGACTTTGCTGTCGGGGTCGGCCTGGCGCAAAGCCTCCAGGGCACGAAGGCGAGGGTGCATCCCTACAATTCTAGTTTTCGTGAAGTCTGAAAGAGGATCTGCAATGGCCTTGTACGAACTGGACGGCGTCGCGCCCCAACTGGGCCAGGGCGCCTGGGTGGCCGACAGCGCGCAACTCATCGGCAACGTGATACTGGGCGAGAACGCCAGCGTGTGGTTCGGCACCGTGGTCCGGGGCGACAACGAGCCCATCCGCATCGGCCGCAATTCCAACGTGCAGGACATGTCCACCCTGCATTCGGATGCCGGCGTGCCGCTCACGCTGGGCGAGAACGTCACGGTGGGCCACATGGTCATGCTGCACGGCTGCACCGTCGGCGACAACTCGCTCATCGGCATTGGCGCGGTGGTCTTGAACAATGCCCGCATCGGCCGCAATTGCATCGTCGGTGCCGGCAGCGTGGTGACCGAAGGCAAGGAGTTTCCCGACAACTCCCTCATTCTTGGCGCGCCGGCCAAGGTGGTTCGCACGCTGGACGAGGCCTCGGCCGCGCGGCTGCGCGCCAATGCACAACACTATGTCGACAACAGCGAGCGCTTCCGCAAGGGCTTGAAGAAGGTCGGCTGACGAGGATTTCCGTCTTGAGCGAACTGCACAAATTCCTGTTCGAGGGCCTGCCGGTGCGCGGCATGATCGTGCGCCTGACCGACGCCTGGCAGGAGATCCTTGCCCGTCGCGCCTCCAACACCGCCACCGGCGCCTACCCGACCCCGGTGGCCGAACTGCTGGGCGAGATGACTGCCGCCGCCGCGCTCATGCAGGCGAACATCAAGTTCAAGGGCTCGCTCATCCTGCAGATCTTCGGCGACGGTCCGGTCAAGGTTGCGGTGGCCGAGGCCAAGCCCGACCTCAGCGTGCGCAGCACGGCCACCGTGACGGGCAAGATCGCGGCCGACGCGCACCTGCCGCAGATGGTCAACCTGAACGGACGCGGGCGCTGCGCCATCACGCTGGAGCCGGCCGAGCGCGTGCCGGGCCAGCAGACCTACCAGGGCGTGGTGCCGCTGGTGGACGAGCACGGCAAGCCGCTGGTCAAGCTCAACGAGGTGCTGCAGCACTACATGCTGCAAAGCGAGCAGCTGGACACCACGCTGGTGCTGGCCGCCGACGACAAGGTGGCGGCGGGCCTGCTGATCCAGCGCCTGCCCACCAAGGGCGTGGCCAACCTGGAAGGCACGCAGGACCCGGCCGCGGCGGTGCAAGGCATTTCGCTGGAAGACCGCATCGGCCACAACGAGGACTACAACCGCATCTCCATCCTGGCCGGCAGCCTGACGCGCGACGAGTTGCTGGGGCTGGACGTGGACACGATCCTGCGACGCCTGTTCTGGGAAGAGAAGCTGCTTCGCTTCGAGCCGCAGACCGGCATGCTGGGCCCGCGCTTTCGCTGCACCTGCAGCCGCGAGCGGGTGGCCGGAATGATTCGCGGCCTGGGCGTGGAAGAGGCCGAAGAGATATTGGCCGAGCGCGGCGACATCGAGGTCGGCTGCGATTTCTGCGGCAAGCAGTACCGCTTCGACGCGGTGGATGCGGCGCAGATCTTCACGGCGCCCAAGGACCAGCTGCCGGGCAGCCCGACGGTTCAGTAGCCGGGTTTCTTCGTCGCGCTGCTGCGGCCGGCGTCTTGCCGGCCTTGCAGCAAGTCCTGGAACAGGCGGTGTTCGCATGCAGGGTCGGAGCACTTGTCGCAGGACCAGGACCAGCGCGACGTCGAGCCCGCGCGAAGATCCTGTGAAGGCGCAAGGCCCAGCAGCGGCGCGATGAGCCGCCAGGCACCGTCGACGCGCGCCTGCGCGTCGCCGTACAGCACCGAGAAGCCGATGCCCGCTTGCACGAGCCAATCGCG
>JAFECZ010000205.1 GCA_018241905.1 Pseudomonadota bacterium | reverse complement strand
GGGCGGCGGCAACGCCAACGGCTTCAACCCGGCCGTCTCGCTCATCCTCTCGGGCGGCTACATCAACACCTCGCAAGACCCGGCCAACTACGCCATCAGCGGCTTTCCGCGCACCCCCAATGCCGAACAGGGCCCCGGCACGCGCAGCTTCAGCCTGGGCGAGACGGAGCTGGGCTTCTCGGCCAGCATCGACCCCTACTTCCGCGGCCAGGCCACGCTGTCGGTCACGCCCGAGAACGAAATCAGCGTGGAGGAAGCCTTTGTCGAAACCACGGCGCTGGGCAACGGCCTGACGCTCAAGGGCGGGCGCTTCTTCTCGAACATCGGCTACCTCAATTCGCAGCATGCGCACGTATGGGACTTCGTGGATGCGCCGCTGGCCTACCAGGCCATGCTCGGCACCCAGTACGGCAACGACGGCCTGCAGCTCAAGTGGATCGCGCCCATCGACCAGTACGTCGAGTTCAATGCCGAGGTGGGCCGCGCCGCCAGCTTCCCGGGCAGCGAAACCGGCAAGAACGGCAACGGCATGTACAGCCTGGGCGTGCACACCGGCGGCGACATCGGCGAGAGCAACAGCTGGCGCGTGGGCGCATCGGTGCTGGGCGCCAAGGCCAACGACCAGACGCTGCTCATGAGCAACGGCACCGGCGGCGAGTTCACCAACGCCTTCACCGGCAATTCGCGCGTGTACGTGCTCGACGGCGTGTGGAAGTGGGCCCCCAACGGCAACGCCACGCGCACCAACTTCAAGCTGCAGGGCGAATACCTGCGCGCCGACCGCAGCGGCGACATGGTGGTCGACAGCACCGGCGCTGCCCTGCCCGGCGCCTACAGCGATGCGGCGTCAGGCTGGTACCTGCAGGGCATCTACCAGTTCATGCCGCGCTGGCGCGTGGGCCTGCGCACCGAGCGGCTGGACCCCGGCACGCCCTTCTTCTCGGGCGGCAGCGACCTGGTGGCCAACACGGGCTACCTGCCGAAGAAGAACACGCTGCTGCTGGAGTACGCGCCCAGCGAGTTCTCGCGCATCCGCCTGCAGTACGCGCGCGACCAGGCCCGCGAAGGCGCGCCCGACAACCAGTTCTGGATCCAGTACCAGATGAGCCTGGGCGCCCACGGCGCGCATGCCTTCTGACCCAGCCCGTTCCTCGTTCATTCATGCAAGAGAAAGGAAAGCGTATGACCAAGCTTCATCGCTCATCGACGTCGAAGAAGTGGGCCGCGCTCGCGCTGGCACCGCTCGTGTGCCTGCTCGCCGCGCAGCCTGCCAGCGCCGCGCTGCGCGTGTTCGCCTGCGAACCCGAATGGGGGGCGCTGGCCCAGGAGCTGGGCGGCAAGCTGGTGGAAGTGACGGTGGCCACCACCGCGCTGCAGGACCCGCACCAAATCCAGGCCAAGCCCAGCCTGATCGCCCGCACGCGCAATGCCGACCTGGTGGCGTGCACCGGCGCCGAGCTGGAGATCGGCTGGCTGCCGCAATTGCTGCAGCAGTCGGGCAACCAGAAGGTGCAGCCCGGCCAGTCCGGCAACTTTGCCGCGGCCGACTACGTGAACAAGCTGGAGGTGCCCACCCAGCTCGACCGCGCGCAAGGCGACGTGCATGCGGCCGGCAACCCGCACATCCAGACCGACCCGCGCAACATCGCCCGGGTGGCCGACGCCCTGAGCCCGCGGCTGGCGCAGCTCGACCCGGCCAACGCCGCCGAGTACGCACGCCTGCAAGCGGACTTTGCCAAGCGCTGGCAGGAGGCCATGGCGCGCTGGAATGCCAAGGCGGCGCCGATCAAGGGCGCGTCGGTGGTGTCGCAGCACAAGGGCTTTGCCTACCTGTACGACTGGCTGGGCCTGAAGGAAGTGGCGGTGCTCGAGCCCAAGCCCGGCATCGAGCCCACCGTCTCGCACCTGCAGGGCGTGCAGGCCGCGCTCAAGGGCAATCCGGCGCGCATGGTGATCTACGCGGCCTACCAGGACTCGCGGCCCTCCGAATGGCTCAGCAAGAACGCCAGCATCCCCGCGGTCAAGCTGCCCTTCACCGTGGGCGGCAGCGATGCCGCCAAGGACCTGTTCGGCCTGTTCGACGACACGCTCGATCGCCTGCTGACGGCGGGCAAGCCATGAACTGGCACGCGTTGGACATCGGCATCCTCGGCCCGGCCATGGTGGCCGGGCTGCTGGTGCTGGCCACGCACGTGCCGCTGGGTGCGCAGGTGCTGGAGCGCGGCATCGTCTTCATCGACCTGGCCATTGCGCAGATTGCCGGCCTGGGCGTGATCGCGGCCGATGCGATGGGCGTGGAGCACGGCGGCGTTGCGGTGCAGTTCGCAGCCGTGGGCGCGGCCCTGGCCGGCGCCTGGCTGCTTACCTGGACGGAGAAGCGCGCCGCGCAGCAGCAGGAGGCGTTGATCGGCGTGCTGTTCGTGCTGGCCGCATGCGCGGGCATTCTCATGCTCGCGGGCAACCCGCACGGCGGCGAGCACCTCAAGGACCTTCTCGTGGGGCAGATCCTGTGGGTGGACAGCACGCACCTCGCGTGGCTGGCCGGCGTCTCGGCCGTGCTGCTGCTGGCCATGCGCCTGGGCTGGGCCGCGCGCCTGGGGCGCTTCGGCTTCTATGGCGTGTTCGCGGTGGCGGTGACGGCCTCGGTGCAGCTGGTGGGCGTGTACCTGGTGTTCTCCAGCCTGATCATCCCGGCCCTGGCCACGCGCAGCCTGCCACGCGGCACGCGGCGCAACGTGCTGGCCTACGTCGTGGGCGCACTGGGCTACGCGCTGGGACTGGCGCTGTCGGCGCTGCTCGACTTGCCCTCGGGCGCGATGATCGTGTGGACGCTGGCGGCCGTGGCGGTGGCCACGGCCTGCCTGCTGCCCAGCCGAGCAGGTCGCGGCGCAGCCAGCGAGGCCTAGGACCCGGGGTTACTGCGGCGGCGACATCGCCGTGAGCACTGCCACGCTCATGGCCTCCACGCTGGTCTTGATCGAGGGCTCGGGCACTGGCGCGTAGAAGGGCGAGTGGTTGAACGGCACGGGCTTGCCGCCCGGCTTGCTGGCTTCCACCCAGTCCTTGGGGTTGACGGTGCCCACGAAGAACATCATGCCCGGCACGCCGGCGTTGAGAAACTCCGAGAAGTCCTCGCTGGCGGTGATGGGCGGCGACTCGGTCACGTTGCGATCGCCCAGCGCCGCCTTGAGCGCCGCGGCCGTGCGCTTGACCACGGCGGCGTCGTTCACCACGGCGGCGCCGCCGGCCTCCAGCGCCACCGTCGGCTCGGGCGCACCGGCCATGGCCGCGGCCGCGTTGGCCGTGCGGCGCACGCCGGCCAGCAGCTTCTCGCGCACTTCGGGCTTGTAGGAGCGGATGGTGCCGCGCAGCACCACCGTATCCGGAATGATGTTGCCGACGGTGCCGCCCTGGATCGCGCCCACCGTGACCACGCCGAACTCGGCCGGGTCCTTCTCGCGGCTCACCACGGTCTGCACGTCGGTGATGAAATGCGCGGCAATGGCGATGGGGTCGATGGTCTTGTCCGGCGCCGACCCGTGGCCGCCACGGCCCTTGAAGGTGATCTCCATGCCGTCGGAATTCGACGTGGTGGGGCCGGCGCGGTAGCCCACCGTGCCGTAGGGCGCCGCCGAGCTGTGCAGCGCCAGCGCGTAGTCGGGCTTGCCGAAGCGCTTGAACAGGCCGTCGTTGATCATCGACTTGGCGCCGTTGACCGTTTCCTCGGCGGGCTGCGCAACGAACATCAGCGTGCCCTTCCACTGGTCCTTCATGGCCAGCAGGGTGCGCGCGGTGCCCACCCACGAAGCCATGTGCACGTCATGCCCGCAGCTGTGGGCCACGAAGGTCTCGCGCCCGTTGAACTGGGCCTTGGCCTTGCTCGCGTAGGGCAGACCGGTCTTTTCCTCCATGGGCAGCGCGTCCAGCTCGGTACGCACCAGCACCGTCGGGCCCGCGCCGTTCTTGTAGATGGCCACCACGCCGGTGCCGCCCACCTTCTCGGTCACCTCGAAGCCCAGCTTGCGCATTTCCTCGGCCAGCTTGCCCGCGGTGCGCACTTCCTGGAAGCCGAGTTCGGGATTGGCGTGCAGGTCCTTGTAGAGCGTCTCGAGCGACGGGTACATACCGTTCACGATCGGCGAGACCTGCGCATGCAAGGGCGATGAAGGCGAGGACGCCTGCTGCGCCGCGGCACCAACCGAAACTGCAAGCACGGCACAGGCGAGCGCGCTGCGGCGGAAGAAAAGCGAATCCAAAAGCATTCGAAAAGACCCTTCGTGTTGGTTGGATGGATGGGACGGCAAACTTAGCAGGCTTTGTGCCCGGGGCGCTGTCCCACGCGCGCCACCTGCCCATGCGAGCGAGAATGCGCCATGCACCGCGCCGCCCGTCGTCGTCACCCCATGCCGCGCCTTGTCAGGCTGTCCACGCTGGCACTCGCCATGCTGCTGGCCAGCTGCGCCACGCCCGAGCCCTCTTCGGTGTCGCAGCCGGTACCGCCCGCCTCCGGCCAACCGTCATCGCCTTCTTCTGCGCAGGACGCGCAGTTGCAGCAGCGCTTCGCCCAATGGGTCGGCAGCTTCAAGGAATCGGCGCGCACGGCGGGGGTCAACGAAGCCACGCTGCGCGCGCTCGACAGCGTGCAATACCTGCCGCGCCTGGTGGAGCTGGACCGCGCGCAGCCCGAGTTCACGCGGGCACCCTGGCAGTACCTGGACAACGCCGTGTCCGCACAGCGCGTGGCGCAGGGCCAGGACAAGCTGCAGCAGTTGCGCGCGCCGCTGGACGCCGCTGCAGCGCGCTACGGCGTGCCCGCCGAAATCGTGGTGGCCATCTGGGGCATGGAAAGCAACTACGGCGGCAACTACGGCAACACGCCCACGCTGAGCGCACTGGCCACGCTGGGCTTCGACGGCCGGCGCGAAGCCTGGGCGCGCTCCGAGCTGCTGGCGGCCCTGCGCATCATCCAGGCCGGCGACATCGACCAGGCCCACATGATCGGCTCCTGGGCCGGCGCCATGGGGCAGACCCAGTTCATGCCCTCGGCCTTCATCAGCTATGCGGTGGATGCCGATGGCGACGGCCGGCGCGACATCTGGGGCAGCATGCCCGACGTGATCGCCTCCACGGCCAACTTCTTGTCCCGCTCGGGTTGGCAGCCAGGCCAGGCCTGGGGCGCGGAGGTGCAGCTGCCCCAGGGCTTCGACTTCGTGCGCGCCGATCCGGCGGTGCGCCAGTCCAGCGCGCAGTGGGAGGCCGAGGGCCTGCGCAGCGTCGACGGCCGCCCCCTGCCCGCGCTGGCCGACGCCAGCGTCTTCCTGCCGGCCGGCGCGCGCGGGCCGGCCTTCGTGCTGGGGCCGAATTTCCGCGCCATCCTGCGCTACAACAACTCGACCAACTACGCGCTGGCAGTCGGCCTGCTCGCGCAGCGCGTGGCGGGCGGCGCCGATGTGCAGGCGCCCTGGCCGCGCGACGTGGCGCCGCTGTCGCGCAGCCAGGTGCGCGAGCTGCAGGAGGGCTTGAACGCTGCCGGCCTCGACGCAGGCACGCCAGACGGCGTGATGGGTCCGGCCACGCGCTCGGCCGTGCGTCGGCTGCAGCAGAAGCTGGGGCTGCCGGCCGATGGCTACCCCACGGCGGAACTGCTGGGCAAGATGCCCGCGCCCTGAGCGCGGCGCCCTATTCCTTTACCGACCCGGTCAGCCCCGAGACGTAGTACTCCACGAAGAAGGAGTACACGAAGGCCACCGGCAGCGAGCCCATCAGCGCCCCGGCCATGAGCGGGCCCCAGTGGTAGACGTCGCCCTCCACCAGTTCGGTGATCACGCCCACGGGCACCGTCTTGCTTTCCGACGACGAGACGAAGGTGAGCGCGTAGATGAACTCGTTCCACGACAGCGTGAAGGCGAAGATGCCCGCCGAGATGAGCCCGGGCACCGCCAGCGGCAGCACGATCTTCACGAGAATCTGCCAGCGCGTGGCGCCGTCGATGAGCGCGCACTCCTCCAGCTCGAAGGGAATGGAGCGGAAGTAGCTCATCAGGAGCCACGTGGCGAAGGGAATGAGAAAGGTCGGGTACGTCAGGATGAGTGCCCAGCGCGAATCGAACAGCCCCAGCTTGACCACGATGGAGGCCAGCGGAATGAACAGGATCGACGGCGGCACCAGGTAGGCCAGGAAGATCGCGCCGCCCGCCGGCTTGGCGCCCGAGAAGCGCAGCCGCTCGATGGCATAGGCCGCCAGCACCGCGCAGGCCAGCGAAAGAAAGGTCGAGATCACCGACACCAGGATGGTGTTCCACAGCCACGACGGATATTCGGTCTGGAAGAACAGCTTGTGAAAGTGCGCCAGCGTGGGCTGGATGATCCAGAACGGATTGCCCTCGCGCGACAGCAGCTCCACATCGGGCTTGAGCGACGTGACCGTCATCCAGTAGAACGGAAACAGCAGCACGAAGACGAAGATGCCGATCGGGATGTAGAGCGTCACCCAGCGCCGCGGCATGGAGGTAAGGAAGTCCATGCCCTGCGACTCGTCGCGGCCGCTGCCGCCGTGCGACGCTGCCGCCGAAGAAGCCTGGTCGTCGTGCTTGCTCATTTGTCGCCGCCTTGCTGCCAGGCCCTGCGCTGCAGGCCGAAGTAGCTGAACATGATCGCCGCCAGCAGGAAGGGAACCATCATCGTCGCGATGGCCGCGCCCTCGGCCAGCGCGCCGCCCGGAATGGCGCGCTGGAAGGCCAGCGTGGCCATCAGGTGCGTGGCATTGAGCGGCCCGCCGCGCGTGAGGACGTAGATCAGCTGGAAGTCGGTGAAGGTGAAGAGCACCGAAAACGTCATGACCACCGCGATGATGGGCGAGAGCAGCGGCAGCGTGATGTGCCGGAACTGCTGCCACGGCGTGGCGCCGTCGATGGCCGACGCTTCGTAGTAGCTCGGCGAAATGGTCTGCAGGCCCGCCAGCAGCGAGATCGCCACGAACGGAATGCCGCGCCACACGTTGGCGATGATGGTGGAGATGCGCGCATTCCAGGGGTCGCCCAGGAAGTCGATGTAGTGGTCCATCAGCCCCATCTTCACCAGCGCCCAGCTGATGATGGAAAACTGCGCATCGAAGATCCACCAGAAGGCGATGGCCGACAGCGCCGTGGGCACGATCCACGGCAGCAGCACCACCGCGCGGAAAAAGCTCTGGAAGGGCAGGCGCTTGTTGAGCAGCAGCGCCAGCCACAACCCCAGCACGAACTTGGCCACGCTCGCCACCGCCGTGTAGAAGATGGTGTTGAACAGGGCCAGCAGGGTCACGCTGTCGCCCACCAGGAACTCGAAGTTCTCCAGCCCGATCCACTCGCCCGCCCGCCCGATCTTGGTGTCGGTAAAGCCCAGCCACACGCCCAGGCCCAGCGGGTAGGTCAGGAAGAGCAGCAGCAGCACGGCGGCCGGCAGCATGAAGCTCCAGCCCAGCGCGTTGCGGCTGTTCTGGAAGCGCTGCATCAGGCTCATGCTGGATGCCGGATGAGATGGCTGCGCAGTCGCTGCGGCCGAAACAGCTACCTTGCTCAAGTCACTCTCCTGCCCGGCGAAGCCAGGGCCGTTTCTGGGACAGCCAAGTCACACCTTGTAGTAGCGCTCGGCGCGCTTGGCTGCGCGCTCCATGGCTTCCTGCGGCGTCTTGGAGCCGCTGATGGCCTCGGCCACCATGTTGGCCACGATGAAGTCGGCGCCGGCGCCGGCCGATGCGTAGCCCAGCTTGCCGTCGTAGCCGGTGGGGCGCATGTTCTTCACCGCGTCGCGATAGGCGGTGTTCTTCGGGTCGGAGGTCCACACCGGGCAGCTCTCGTAGGCCGCCAGCGGATGGGCCACGTAGCCGGCCGCGCCGATGAGCCAGTTGTCGAACTGCTCGCGCTCCATCATGAAGCGCAGGAACTCCTTGGCCGCGTTCGGGTACTTGGTGTACTTCATCACCATCTGGTTGAAGAACAGGTGCGACTCCGTGGGCACGCCCGCCGGCCCGATGGGGAAGTTGGCGTGGTAGATGTCGTCTGCCATGGCCTTGACCTTCGGGTCCTGCGAGTTCTTCGCGGCCACGTAGATCGAGATGCCGTTGTTGGTGACCGAGATCTGCCCGTCCAGGAAGGCCTTGTTGTTGCTCGGGTCCAGCCACGAGAGCGTGCCCGGAATGAAGTTGGCATACAGCTCCTTGCCGTATTCCAGCGCCTTGAGCGTCTCGGGACTGTTGACGACCACCTTGTTGTTCTTGTCCACCAGCTTGCCGCCGTGCGACCACATCAGCCAGTTGGTCCACAGGCTGTCGCCGGTGGCATTGCCCAGGGCGTAGCCGCCGGGCGTGCCCTTGTCCTTGAGCGCCTTGTGCAGCGCCAGGAAGCCGGCCGTGTCCCTGGGAAATTCCTTGAACCCGGCCGCCTCGACCTGGCTCTTGCGGTACACGATCATCGAGCCGGCGGCCCCCAGGCCCAGGCCGATCCATCGCTTGCCGTCCGGCCGCAGGTACTGCTGCACCGCCGGATACCAGCCGCCGTACTTCTTGCCCAGGTACTCGGCCAGGTCGGTCACGTCGAGCAGCTTGTCGGGGTAGAGGTTGGCGTCGTCGTTGGTCGACAGGATGATGTCCGGCCCCGCGCCGGTGTTGGCCGCCACCGCGGCCTTGGGGCGCACGTCTTCCCAGTTCTCGTTGTCCACGCGCACTTCCACGCCGGTGGCCTCCTGGAACTTCTTGACGTTGGCCATGTAGGCGTCGATGTCGCCTTGCACGAAACGGCTCCACCGCAGCACGCGCAGCTTGGCGCCCTTCTCCGGCTTGAATG
>JAFECZ010000204.1 GCA_018241905.1 Pseudomonadota bacterium | reverse complement strand
CGGTAGCCGTTCCAGGCCAGCGTGGCCACGCGCTCGGAAAAGGCCAGGCCCTCCGAGTCCAGCGCCTGTGCCACCTGGCGCGCGCGGCGCGCCACGTCGGCCCAGGTATAGCGGTGGATGTCACCCTCGACCCGCCGCGAGACGATCTCGCCGTCGCCGTGATGGCGCTCGGCGAATTCGAGCAGCGAAGAAATCATCAGAGGGTGTTCCTGCATCAGCCCCAGCATGGGTTTGTCTCCTTGCAATCAATCATTGAACCATTTACGCCGGGGAGTATTGCGCAGTGCAACAAGGGCATGACTGGGGGAATGCCCGTAGCAATGACGCAGGTCATTGCGCCGTGATCTTCGCGGTGCTGGGCGAGGCGTCCAGGTGCAGCGAGGCGGGCCATGGCGCCCAGCTGGCGCCCAGCGCGGCGGTGTTCGGATCGCCCGTGCGCAGGAAGGCGGCCACGCTGGCCATGAAGGCCTTGGACAAGGCCACGCGGCCGGCTTCGTTCGCCTTGCCGAAGGCCACGCCGGAGATGACCGAGGGCCCGAAGTTGCCGAAGAGAAACGGCAGGTCGAAGGCATGCGCGGCGCCGTACACATCGTTCCAGGGCGCCGGTTGCTGCGCCCAGTCGAAACGGTAGCTCCAGAGCTTGGCCTGGCGCGGGGCCAGCGTGTTCAGCAGGTTGTTGCGGTTGGCCTCGAACAGCGCGGCGGTGATGAGGCCGGTGGCCGCGTTGAAGCCGGTCACCGGCGTATCCACCGGCAGGTAGGAGGCATCGACGATGTCGCCGATCGCCACCGCGGACGGCGCGTTCGGGTCGTTGTCGAACATCATCGAGAAGCGCGTGGCGTCGTCCACGATCCAGCCCGGCTTGAAGGCCGGCGACAGCGAGGGCAGCAAGGACGCGAACAGCTTGCCCTCCTCCTTCATGGTGCCGGCCATGAGCGGCACGTTCAGGCCCTGGCCCGCGGCCAGGGTGCCGATCGGGTCCACAGGCACCACCTTGCCGTCGGGAATCGGGTTGGCCGCGTTCAGGCCCGCAGCCAGCACCACCTTGAGCAGCGCATTGCCGTCCTTGCCGCGCAGGTAGTCGGCGATTTGCGCCGGCGTCTGCGTGGCGATGTAGGTCTTGGCCGCGCCGGCGTCGGCCGCCGTGCCGTCGGCCACCAGCAGGCTGGCCAGGATGCCCTGCCCCTGGGCCAGCGACGCCGAAGCCGGCGACAACGCCGGCACCGTTGCCGGCGGCAGGTTGCTGGCAATGGAAACGCCACCGCTCATCTCGATGGCCTTGTGGAAGAGCCCGGCGTTCCTGGACGAGCTCATCATCGCCAGCAGGTTGACCGCACCCGCCGATTCGCCCGACAGCGTGACATTGGCCGGGTTACCGCCGAAGCCGGCGATGTCGGACTGCACGAACTTGAGCGCCGCCGCGATGTCCAGCAGGGCGAAGTTGCCCGACTCCTCGCGATCGGCCTGCGCCAGCTGCGGCATGTTCAGAAAGCCCAGGATGCCCAGCCGGTAGTTGACCGTGACCACCACCGCATTGGCCGCCTTGGCCAGGTTGGCGCCGTCGTACAGCGGATCGGCCGTGTAGCCCGAGATATTGCTGCCGCCATGCACGAAGACCAGCACCGGCAGGTTCTTCTCCTCGCTAGCCGGGCGCCAGATGTTGAGGTACAGGCAGTCTTCGCTGCCCACCGGCTGGCCCATGGTGGTGCCGATGGTGGCGTCGTAGGTGTTGTTGGCGCCCGGGCCGAACATGCGCCCGATCTGCAGGCACGCGCTGGCAAAGCGTTTGGCATCGCGCACATCGCTCCAGGCCTTGGGCGCCGCCGGCGCCCGCCAGCGCAGCGCACCAGTGGGCGCCTGGGCGTAGGGCACGCCCTTCCAGAAGTAGGTGCCCGACCTGGCGCTGTCGTCCACGCCCTGCAGCGCGCCGGCCGAGGTCTGGCGCAGCGCCGGGTCTGCGGCCACGGGCGGCGGCTCGCTGGCCGGCGGTGCCGACGACGCGGGCGCGTAGGACGAGCCGCCGCACGCGGCCAGCACGGCGGCTGCCGCCCATGCCAGCATCCAGGGCCGGGTTGCGTGGGCGCGCTGCGCCACGGTCTTCGCTTTGCTGCTTGTGCTGTTCTTGGTCATGCCTGGCTGTCTCCACACCGGGTTATTGGGAATGCGCTGCGGGGCCGCCGGACGCCATACTTGCCGCGCGGTCCGACGACTCGGCCATTCTGTGATTCGGGCTTGTCCCGGGCGCTATCCCGAGCGCGCCAAAACAATGACTTCACAAAGCCACTCCATCGCCCCTCGCGCCCCCTCCCACCACGCACACCGGCCGCTGCGCCATGCCGGCCCGGCGCGCCCCGGCGGCCGCACCAGCAGCGCAGCCTGGCTCGAAGGCGTGCTGTCGATGTTCGAGACCCTGGGGCTGGACGTTGCATCGCTCATGGCCGACGCCGGCTTCGATCCGGATGCCATCCACCAGCAGGGCGCGCGCTTCGCGGTGGACGACATCACCGTGCTGTGGCAACGCGCCGTGGCGCGCGCCGCCTGCCCGACCCTGGGGCTGAGCCGGCCGCTGGCCGCCACCTACGGCCGGGTGGGTGCGGTGGGCCATTCGATGGCCAGCAGCCCCGACCTGCGCACCGCGCTGGCGCGCCTGCAGCGCTACATGGCGGTCATCTCCGACGCCACCACCTTCACGCTGGAAACCGATGCACGCGGCTGCTGGCTGGCCACCTCGCATGCCGGCGGCGCCCTGCCCATTCCAAGGCAGCGCCTCGAGTTCGCCATGCTCACCACCTTCACGCAATGCCAATGGATCACGCGGCGCGAACTGGTGCCGCTGGCGGTCGAATTTGCCTATGCGGCGCCGGCCGACCGCAGGGCGCATGAAGACGCGTTCGGCTGCGAGATCCGCTTCGGCGCCGCGAGCAACCGGCTGTTGCTGTCCAACGCGGACTTGGCCGTGCCGCTGCCGACCGCGGACGCTGCGCTGTCGCAAGTGCACGAACGCCTGCTCGACGAGCAGATGGAGCGGCTCGGCCAGAAGAGCTTTCGCGCCAAAGTCAGCGCCGAGATCGCGCGCTGCCTGCCTTCGGGCGAGCCGCGCCGCCCCGACGTGGCGGCAGCGCTTTGCATGGCCGACCGTACGCTGCAACGGCGCCTGCACGACGAGGCGGTGTCGTTCCAGCAACTGCTGGAGCACACGCGCCAGGAACTGGCCCGCCAGTACCTGGCCGATTCGCGCCATTCGCTGGCCGAGGTGGCCGACTTGCTCGGCTTCGTGGACACCAGCAACTTCTTTCGGGCCTGCAAGCGCTGGTTCGGGCTGCCGCCGGCGCAGTACCGGGCGCAATTGCGGCGGGCTGACGCCTAGAAAGTCCTGCGCAAGGCCCCCGGGTAAAAGGGGATGTGTGGGCTGAAGGACAATCCGGGCATGAGTCTTCTTGCTGTCGACGAAGCCCAGGCAGCCCGCCTCGGCCTGCGCTGGAAACCCGGATTCGACGCCCTGGGCCCGGCCTTCTACACCGAGCTGCGGCCCCGCCCCCTGCCCGACCCGTACTGGGTGGGGCGCAGTCCCTCGGTCGCCCGCGACATGGGGCTGGCGCCCAACCAGCTGGACACGCCCGAGGCCCTGGAGGCCTTCACCGGCAATGTACTCATCGAAGGCAGCCGCCCACTGGCCACCGTGTACAGCGGCCACCAGTTCGGCGTGTGGGCCGGCCAGCTGGGCGACGGCCGCGCCATCTTGCTGGGCGAAACCGACACCGGCCTGGAAGTGCAGCTCAAGGGCAGCGGCCTGACGCCCTATTCCCGCATGGGCGACGGCCGCGCCGTGCTGCGCTCGAGCATCCGCGAATACCTGTGCAGCGAAGCGATGCACGGGCTGGGCATTCCCACCACGCGTGCGCTGTGCGTTACCGGCTCCGACGCGCCCGTGCGGCGCGAAGAGATCGAAACCTCCGCCGTGGTTACCCGGGTGGCGCCCAGCTTCATCCGCTTCGGCCATTTCGAGCATTTCGCGGCCAACGAGCGCATCGACGAACTGCGCCGGCTGGCCGACTACGTCATCGACCGTTATTACCCGGGCTGCCGCACCAGCGAGCGATTCGGCGGCAACGCCTACGCCAACTTCCTGGAAGCCGTGAGCGAGCGCACCGCCAGGCTGCTGGCCCAGTGGCAGGCAGTGGGTTTTTGCCACGGGGTGATGAACACCGACAACATGAGCATCCTGGGCCTGACCATCGACTACGGCCCCTTCCAGTTTCTCGACGGTTTCGATCCGCGCCACATCTGCAACCACAGCGATACGGGCGGGCGCTACGCCTACAACCAGCAGCCCAACGTGGCCTACTGGAACCTGTTCTGCCTGGCGCAGGCGCTTTTGCCGCTCATCGGGGACCAGCAGGTGGCCGTGGGGGCGCTGGAGTCGTACAAGACGGTGTTCCCGGCCGAGTTCGAGTCGCGCATGCGCGCCAAGCTGGGCCTGTCCGAAGCGGCCGAGGGCGACCGCGAACTGGTGAACGACCTGCTGCGCGCGCTGGCCGCCGAGAAGGTGGACTGGACCATCTTCTGGCGCCGCCTGTCGCACCATGTGGCCGGCCAGAGCCACGACACCGTGCGCGACCTGTTCATCGACCACGCGGCCATCGACGCCTGGCTGCCGGCCTACGCCGAGCGCCGCAGCGGCCAGGCCGCCGGAGACGGCGAGGCCGCATCGGCCATGCTGCGCGCCAACCCCAAGTTCGTGCTGCGCAATCACCTGGGGCAACTGGCCATCGACCAGGCCCGGCAAAAGGACTTCTCCGGCGTTGCCCGCTTGCAAGCGCTGCTGGAGACTCCATTTGAAGAACACCCCGGCCACGAAGACATGGCCGGATTCCCCCCCGAGTGGGCTTCCTCCATCGAAATCAGTTGCTCGTCATGACCTACCCTGTTGAAAAGACCGAAGCCGAATGGAAGGCGCTGCTGGCCGAAAAAGGCGCCGAGCGCGCCGCCTTCGAAGTCACCCGCCATGCCGCCACCGAACGCCCCTTCACGGGCAAGTACGAGACCCACTGGGAAGACGGCAGCTACCATTGCATCTGCTGCGGCGCCAAGCTGTTCGACTCGGGCACCAAGTTCGACGCCGGCTGCGGCTGGCCGAGCTTCTCGCAAGAGGCGGTGCCGGGCGCCATCAAGAACGTGGTCGACCGCTCGCACGGCATGGTGCGAACCGAGAACCTGTGCGCCAATTGCGGCGCGCACCTGGGCCATGTCTTTCCCGACGGCCCCACCGACACCGGCCTGCGCTATTGCATGAATTCGGCCTCCCTGGACTTCAAGCCCCAGGAATGACGCTGCCCCACCCTCACCTGTCCACATGAAACTGCTGATCGACTTCCTTCCCATCCTGCTGTTCTTCGGCGCCTTCAAGGTCTGGGGCATCTACGTGGCCACCGGCGTGCTGATGGCGGCCACCGCCCTGCAGATGGGATGGACGTATTTCAAGGAGGGCAAGCTCGAGCCCATGCAGAAGGCCACGCTCGCGCTGATCCTCGTGTTCGGCACGCTCACGCTGGTGCTGCACGACGACCGCTTCATCAAGTGGAAGCCCACGGTGCTGTATGCGGCCATGGGCATCGGGCTGGCGGTGGCCTACTGGGGCACCAAGAAGAACTTCCTGAAGATGATGCTGGGCACGCAGCTGGCGCTGCCCGAGCGCATCTGGTCGCGCCTGAACATCGCCTGGATCGTGTATTGCCTGTTCATGTCGGCCATCAACGGCTGGGTGGCCGCCTTCTACAGCACCGACGCCTGGGTCAACTTCAAGCTGTGGGGCTATGTGTTTCCCATTGCCTTCCTGGTGGCGCAGGGCCTGTACATCGCACCGCACCTCAAGTCGGACGAGCCGCAGGCATGATGACGCAAGCACTGCCGACCGCCGCCGCACTGCAGGCCCGCCTGGCCGAAGTGTTGCAGCCCACCCAGCTCGAGGTGATCGACGAAAGCGCCGCGCATGCGGGTCATGCCGGGGCCAATGCCGAGGGCTACGGCACGCATTTCCGGGTGCGTATTTCCTCGCCCTTGTTCAGCGGCAAGAGCCGCGTGGCCCAACACCGGCTTGTGTATGATGCGTTGCACGATTTCGTGGCCCGGGGCCTTCATGCGCTTGCCATCGAAGTGCTCTGAAAACACACCGCCAAGATCGAGAACCAGCGCCCATCCAGGCGCCCCCCGAAACCTCCCTTGCTTCCCATGAAAAAACAACTCTTGCACGCCGCAGCGGCAGCAACGCTGCTGGGCGCCGTTTCCATGGCCGCCCATGCGCAGAACATTGCCATCGTCAACGGCCAGCCGGTACCCAAGGCGCGCGTGGACATGCTGGCCCAGCAGCTGGCCGCGGCCGGCCGTCCGGTCACGGCCGAGATGGAGCCCCAGCTCAAGGAAGAAATCATCTCGCGCGAAGTCTTCATGCAAGAGGCGCGCAAGCAAGGCCTGGACGCCACCGACGACTACAAGGCCCAGCTCGACCTGGCCCGCCAGGCGATCCTGATCCGCCAGCTGTTTGCCACATACACCAAGACCCACCCGGTGACCGACGCCGAGGTGCAGGCCGAATACGACAAGTTCGTGGCGGCCAACGCCGGCAAGGAATACAAGGCGCGCCACATCCTGGTCGAGAACGAAGACCAGGCCAAGAAGATCATTGCCGACATCAAGAAGGGCGGCAAGTTCGAGGACATCGCCAAGAAGCAGAGCAAGGACCCGGGCTCGGGCGCCAACGGCGGCGACCTCGACTGGGCCAACCCCAGCAGCTTCGTGCCCGAGTTCTCCGAAGCCATGATCAAGCTGAACAAGGGCGAGATGACCCAGACCCCGGTCAAGTCGCAGTTCGGCTGGCACATCATCCGCGTGGACGACATCCGCCAGGCCCAGCTGCCCAAGCTGGAAGAAGTCAAGCCGCAGATCGTGCAGCAGCTGTCGCAGCAGCGCCTGCAGAAGTACCAGGAAGACCTGCGCGCCAAGGCGAAGATCGAGTAAGGCCCACTGCCTCGCGCGTCATGGCCGCCCTGGCGGCGGCCAACAAAAAAACCCTCCTCGCCATTGGCCAGGAGGGTTTTCTTTTGGCCCGCCGCGAAGCCGGCAGGCTCAGCCTGCTACTCGTAGGTGAGTGCCGTCACCTGCAGCACGCCGCTCACGACCTTGGAGCCCTGCACGCGGACCTTCTGCCCGTTTGCCAGCGTCCCCGTGCCGCTGATGGTGGCGGCGCTGATATCGACCCGCTGCACGCCAGACGTTCCGCGCACCCGCATGTTCGAGGGCGACACGTAGTTGTCGATGGTGCCGTGCAGGTCGTAGTAGGTCGTCAGCGCACCGCCGCCCGGGATGTGGCGAATCTTGATCTTGGTCGCCACCAGCGCGCCGGTTGTCTGCGAAATGGTGCCTGCGGCCACCACCCGCACGCCGTTGGCCAGCTTGTTCTCCTGCCCGCCCGTCACCGCGGCGGCGGGGCCTTCGATGGTCACGCCCATCAGCTTGAACGAGGCCTTGGAGGCAAAGTCCGTGATCACGCCTTCGAGCTGCACCGGCGCGTCCTTCACGGTGGACAAGGCATACCAGGCTTCGACACTCGTGGCTTGCAGGCGGCCGCCGGCCGGCGGCTGCACGGCCTCCACGCGGACGATGCGGCCGTTAGCCAGGGCGTCGGCCGGCAAGCTGGCCAGGTGGTAGTCGATCGTGAGGTTGCCCAGCATGAAGGTGCTGCCGGCGCTGTCCAGGCCGCTGATCATGCCGGTGACCAGCGTCGTCGTGCCGGCAATGGCCTGCGTCTCCACGCGTGTCGCGCGCAACAGGCCCGGCGCCACGGGGAGCGCCCAGACCTGGACCTGCGTGCCGGCGCTCAGGCCGGCCAGGCCGGCCAAGTCGGCCCACACGGTTTCGTCGTCGACGCTCACGGTACTGCCCAGCAGCTGGAAATTGGGGGTCGACGCGGTGGTATCGACGGCATCGACCGCACCGCGCAGCTGCGCCATCGACTTCAGCTTGAGCGCCGTGCCGGTGGCAAAGTCCGCATCCACCGGACCGGTGACTGCGACCGTCATGCCCAGTTGCCAGCCCGTCGCGTCGCGCAGGTCGATCATCGTCGGGTCGGTCTTGTCGATGTCGTAGCGCACGCCGTCGACGATGATGCTGCCCATGCCGTCGACGCTGCCCACGCTGGTGCCGGCGTTGGCCGAACTCACGCCAGTGCCGCCCGAACCCACGCCGGAGCCGTCGTCCGTGCCGTTGCCCGCGGTCGATGTCGAACCGCCGTCGCTGCCGCCGCCGGCGGACGCGCTGCCCGAGCCGCTGGAGGAGCCACCGCCCCCCGTGCCGTCGCCTCCGCTGGATCCGCCCAGGGTGACGCCGTTGCCCGTGAGCGAGCCCGATACGCTGCCGCCGCCCACTTCGGAGCCGCCGCCGCAGGAAAGCAGGAATACCAGCATGAGCGAGCCCAGGCCCGCTCGCAGGAACTTGTGTTTGCGCAGGATCATGATGGTCGGTTCTCCCTCTCACCCGTGTTGGGCCGGGTGTCTTCGAAATAGGTGTAGATGCCCACGCGGATGCGGCCGCTGGCGGTGCCGTCGGCGGCTTGCACGGCGCGGGTCATCTCGTCGGTGAGCTCGTGGTGCAGCGCCGTCCAGCGCTGGCGCACGGTCGTCTGGATCGCTTCGCAATCCTTGAGCGACAGGCCCTTGGCGTAGACGGAACGCTCGAGCATGGGTGCGCGCTCGCCCTGCACGTTGGAGGTTGCGGCCTGCAGGTGATCGCGGGCGTTGTCGCCCATGAAGGCCAGCATCGTCTGCAGGTCGCCCTGGGGCA
>JAFECZ010000203.1 GCA_018241905.1 Pseudomonadota bacterium | reverse complement strand
GAATTCTTCCTGCGTGCGATCCTTGTTGGCGAAGAACTGCACGTCGTCGATCAGCAGCAGATCGAGCGAGTGATAGCGCTCCTTGAACTCGTCGAAGGTCTTGCGCTGATAGGCCTTGACCACATCCGAGACGAACTGTTCGGCGTGGATGTAGAGAACCTTGGCGTCGGGCCGATCTGCAAGCAAGCGGTTACCCACAGCGTGCATCAGGTGGGTCTTGCCCAAGCCGACGCCGCCGTAGATGAACAGCGGGTTGTACAGGTGCCCCGGCATGCCGGCCACGTGCATGGCCGCGGCGCGCGCCATGCGGTTGGCCGTGCCTTCCACCAGGTTGTCGAAAGTCAGGCTGGCGTTCAGGCGGTTCTTGAAGCCGGCGGCCACGGGTTCTTCGCCCAGGCCACCCACCTCGCGCGGCACATCGGTCTCGACCATGGCTACGACGGGAGCAGGCCGCATGGGCGCCTCACGCGGAGCGAGCGCTAACTCAATGGCGACCGGCTGGCCGTAGAGCTTCTCTGCCAGGGAGGCAATCTTGCCGGCGTACTGGGCCCGGATCCAGTCGAGCTTGAAGCGGTTGGCAACGAAGACGGTGACGCGCGAGAGGTCGTCCGCGACCTGCGCGGTCAGAGGCTTGATCCAGGTGTTGAACTGTTGTTCGGACAGCTCCTGCGCGAGCTGGTCGACGCAGGCCTGCCACAGGCTGTCGCCGATTCCGTCACTGGACATGGGCGCGCGAAATCAGGGTTCGTCCCTCGGTCATTTTCGTTCTTGGTATGTGGATAGTTGCTTGCGCCATGCGCCTGACATTCTAACTTGTCAAAACCTTATCCACACCGCCGGGCGCTACGGGAAAAGACTGAGGGCGCAGCCCAGAAATTGCCGGCGAGGCAAATGTTTGCGATAATCGCAGGTTCCCCTTTCGGTCATAACCAAATGGCCGCGCAGTTCCATGCCCGGGTGCCCCGATTTTTGTCGAGCGCACGGGCAGGCAAGAGCTGCGACAACGAGCCAGCAGATTTGGCAGGGCGTCCGTGCGGTTTCGCAATTTCCAGAGCGAACTGAAGGCCGTCGCCAAGGCACATTCAGGAAAGTCATCATGAAACGCACGTATCAAGCATCCAAAGTCCGCCGCGCCCGTACCCACGGCTTTCTGGTCCGCATGAAGACCCGTGGCGGCCGCGCCGTCATCAACGCACGCCGCGCCAAGGGCCGCAAGCGCCTGGCCGTCTGAGCGACCCCGCCGGGACTTTTCGCCGCATCGACGCACCGATCACTGGCATCTTGCCGGCATCGCTGCAGTCGTCTGCCGACTTGCGCCCGGACTCCATGCAGCGGCTCCAATCCCGCGCGCAATTCCAGGCTGTTCTCGCAGGCTCCACCGTGGCGCGCACCCCTCACTTCGCTTTGCACCGTTGTGCACTCGAGGTGTCTTCGCACGTCGGTGACAAACCGGCGGCTGCGTTGTTCGAGCCGGCGGCAACCTGGCTCGGTGCCATGGTGCCCAAGCGCTGGGCGCGCCGCGCTGTCACCCGCAACGCCATCAAGCGCCAGATCTACAGCGTGAGCGCCAGCTTCGACGCCGCCCTGCCCCAGGCCGCCTATGTGGTGCGCCTGCGTGCAGGCTTTGATCGCAAGGTTTTTCCAAGCGCCAGCTCGGTCGCGCTCAAGGCGGCTGTACGCACCGAACTGCTGCAGTTGTTCCAGCGCGTTGGCGGCAGCCGGCAAGGGGCCGCGTCATGAACGTGCCGCCCGACGCCGCTCCTCTTTCGCCTGCGGCGCGTGCGCTCGTCTTCCTGGTCAGGGGCTATCGCCTCCTGCTGAGCCCATGGCTGGGCTCGGCCTGCCGCTTCGAGCCCACCTGCTCGGTCTATTCCATCGAGGCGCTGCAGACCCACGGCGCCGCGCGTGGCAGCTATCTCACCTTGCGCCGCCTGTCGCGCTGCCATCCGTGGTGCGAAGGCGGCCATGACCCGGTCCCTGCCAAGACCGGGGACCGCGCAGCTGTTCCGGGTGCGCTGTTCTCTTTTCTCTCTTCCGACAAGAAGTCTTCTCCATGAACGATATCCGCCGAACCATCCTCTGGGTGATCTTTGGTTTCTCGCTGGTGTTGCTGTGGGACCAATGGCAGGTCTACAACGGCCGAAAGCCGACCTTCATGCCTTCGGCCCAGGTTGCGCATGAAGATGGCAAGAAGCAGCCGGTGGCTCCCGAAGCAGCAAGCGGCAGTGGCGTGCCCGCAGCGGCTGCCGGCGCTTCCGCAACCGCAGCCGGCGTACCCGCGCAGGCTGCTTCGGCGCCCGCCAGCCTGAAGGTCGAAGTGAAGACCGACGTCTTCAAGGCGGTGATCAACAGCGACGGCGGCACGCTCGCGCGCCTGGAGCTGTCGCAGTACCTGGACCAGACCAGCCAGCATGGCCTGGTGGAGTGGTTCAAGCGCCTCATCGGCCAACCGGTGGCCAGCGACGAAGTCCGGCCCGTCACCCTCATGGAAGACGGTTCGGCGGCCACTCGCTACGTGGCGCAGACCGGCCTGCTCAATCCGGATGACAAGGGCCCGCATTTCCCGACCCACCTGACGCCGATGCGGCTCAAGGAAGGCCCGCTGACGCTGGCCGACGGCAAGGATGTGCTCGAAGTCACCTTCGAATCCGAGCCGCAGGGCGGCCTGAAGTACGTCAAGACCTATGTCTTCAAGCGCGGCGACTACTCCATCCAGGTGAAGCACCAGGTGGTGAACGTGGGCGACCAGCCGCGCGACGTGCAGCTGTACCTGCAGTTGGTGCGCCACGGCACCGTGCCCGGCACCACCATGTTCGGCACCAACACCTTCACCGGCCCGGCCTTCTATACCGACGAGAAGAAGTTCCACAAGGTCACCTTCGAGGACATCGCCAAGAAGAAGGCCGAAGTGCCGCCCACCACCGACAACGGCTGGGTGGCGATGGTGCAGCACTACTTTGCATCGGCCTGGCTCCTGAACGTGCCGGGCAGCGAGAAGGTCAAGCGCGAGTTCCGCGTGGCCGACCTGGGCAACAACCTCTACTCGGCCGCCATGGTGCTGCACCTGCCCCAGGTGGCGCCCGGCGCGACCCAGACGCTGGAAAGCAACCTGTTTGCCGGCCCCGAGGAAGAAAAGAAGCTCGAGGCGCTGGCCCCGGGCCTGGACCTGGTCAAGGACTACGGCATCTTCGCCATCATCTCCAAGCCGCTGTACTGGCTGCTCAACCAGCTGCACAAGTTCCTGGGCAACTGGGGCTGGTCCATCGTGGCGCTGGTGGTGCTGCTCAAGGCCGCCTTCTACTGGCTCAATGCCAAGGCGTACGCCAGCATGGCCAAGATGAAGGCGATCAATCCCAAGATCATGGAGATGCGCGAGCGCCTGAAGGACAAGCCGCAGGAAATGCAGCAGGAGATGATGCGCATCTACCGCGAGGAGAAGGTCAACCCGATGGGTGGCTGCTTCCCCATCGTGATCCAGATCCCCGTGTTCATCGCGCTGTACTGGGTGCTGCTGTCGTCGGTGGAAATGCGTCACGCGCCCTGGATCTTGTGGATCCACGACCTGTCGGCACCCGACCCGTGGTTCATCCTGCCGGTGATCATGACGGCCACCTCGCTGATCCAGACCTGGCTCAACCCGACGCCGCCCGATCCGATGCAGGCCAAGCTGATGTGGATCATGCCGCTGGCCTTCAGCGTGATGTTCATCTTCTTCCCGGCCGGCCTGGTGCTGTACTGGATCACCAACAACGCGCTGTCGATCCTGCAGCAGTACGTGATCAACAAGCGCCTGGGCGTCGTGGGCGAGCCCAAGAAGAAGTAGGCGCATTGGCGCCATCAACCATCAAGGGCCGCTTTCGCGGCCCTTTTTGCTAAAAGGGGTTCTCATGCTCGTACGCAATTCCGATTCGATCGTTGCCGTTGCCACCGCGCCCGGACGCGGCGCGGTGGGCATCGTGCGGGTCTCGGGTACCGACCTGTCGGCGCTGGCGCTGGCGCTGTGCGGCCGCAGCCTGCGGCCGCGCGAGGCGCACTACCTGCCCTTCCTCGACGGCAGCGGCGGTTCGGTGGACCATGGGCTGGCCATTCACTTTCCGGCGCCCCACTCCTTCACCGGCGAAGACGTGCTGGAACTGCAGGCGCATGGCGGCCCGGTGGTGCTGCAGTTGCTGGTGGCCCGTTGCCTGGAGGCGGCGGCCGAGCGCGATCCCGTCACGGGCGCCGAGCGCCTGCCCGGCCTGCGAGTGGCCCAGCCGGGCGAATTCAGTCAGCGCGCCTTTCTCAACGGCAAGATGGACCTGGCGCAGGCCGAAGCCATTGCCGACCTGATCGATGCCAGCACCGAGGCCGCGGCGCGCAGCGCCAGCCGTTCGTTGTCGGGCGAGTTCTCGCGCGAGATCCACAGCCTGCGCGACGCGCTGATTCACCTGCGCATGCTGGTCGAGGCGACGCTGGACTTCCCGGAAGAGGAAATCGACTTTTTGCAAAAGGCCGATGCCGACGGCCAATTGGTCAGGCTGCGAGGCATGCTGGAGGCCGTGCAGCGGCGCGCGCGCCAGGGGGCGCTGCTGCGCGAGGGCATCAAGGTAGTGATCGCCGGCCAGCCCAATGCGGGCAAGAGTTCGCTGCTCAACGCGCTGGCTGGCGCCGAGCTGGCCATCGTGAGCAGCGTGGCCGGCACCACGCGCGACGTGGTGGCCCAGACCATCCAGATCCACGGCGTGCCGGTGCATGTGGCGGACACCGCCGGCCTGCGCGAAAGCAGCGACGAGGTCGAGCAGATCGGCATCGCACGGGCCTGGGGCCAGATCGAGGGGGCGGATGCCATCCTTTTCCTGCATGACCTGACCCGGTCGGAAACACCCGCCTATGCTGCCGGTGATGCGGCCATTGCCCAATTGCTGGCCGCCAAGTTGCCGGCCAGCGTCCCGGTGTTGCATATCTGGAACAAGAGCGATGCCGTGCCGGCCGACCTGCTGGCATTGCACCAGGAAGGCATTTCGCTGTCGGCCAAGAACGGGCAAGGCCTGGAGGCACTGCGCGACCGGCTGCTCGAATTGGCCGGCTGGCAATCGGTGCCAGAGGGCGTTTATCTTGCCCGCGCGCGCCACGTGCAAGCACTGGCGCGGGTTGGCGAGCATCTGGCATTGGCCGCCGAGCACCTGGCCATGCAGGATCAGAGGCTGGATCTTTTGGCTGAGGAATTGCGGCTGGCGCAATCGGCGCTCAATGAGATCACCGGCGAATTCGGCGCTGACGACCTGCTGGGGGTCATCTTTTCGCGCTTTTGCATTGGCAAATAGCCAAATGTGCAGATAGCACATTTTGGTTACTGTTGTAGCATTTGTGAGCAATTGCGCGTGCGATCCCTCATACTCAGGGATCACGTCAGGAATTCCCCGCTATGTCCTCCACGATCCAGGACCTGTGCCGCGCAATATCGCAAAACACCAGCTATGACGCCTTTGCGCCTGCACTGAGCGCCCAACAGTGGGAGATGCTGGCCACCTATCTCCAGCCCCTCGACGTGCCCGCGGGCCAGATCGTCATCGACCAGGGCACGCAGGACCGAACCGTCTATTTCATCGAGAAGGGCACGCTGAGCGTGCACGTCATCCATTCTTCCGGGCAGATGCAGCTGGCGATCCTCAATGCCGGATCAGTGGTGGGCGAAGGTGCTTTCTTCTCGCGCTTGCCGCGCTCGGCCAACGTCATTGCCACGGGCCCCACTCAGCTCTGGCGCATGACGTCCATCCGCTTTTCCGAAATGGCCAACCGGCAGCCCGCGCTGGCGCTGGAAATAACGCTGGCACTGGGTTCGGTCATTGCCAAACGCATGGTGAACAAGCCCAAGCGGGTCGCGGTGACCTGAGGGCAAGCCGCAGTGACCGTGCTGTGCAGCGCCTGCAGCGCTGAAAACCGCGACGCTGCCAAGTTCTGCAGGGGCTGCGGCCGCAAGATTGCCCAGGCCTGGCCGCAGACGGCGGCTGTGGCCATGGCCGCCGGCGTTGATGCCTTGCCGGGCACGGCGGCTCCGGTGCCGCGTCCAGCCGACTCCCGGCTCGCGGCAGCGACAGATGCCGTGCGTCCGACGCCCGCCCCGCCCCGCCCCCGGATAGGCAATGGCCGCTGGATCGTCGGATTGGGACTCGGCGTCGTGCTGTTGGTGGCGGCCACCGCCTGGTGGGCCTACCAGAACAAGAGCCGGGAGATCCCCGAGCCGGCCAGCGCAGTTTCGGATGCTCCGGGCACTCTTTCGCCACCATCAACCATCGAAGAGCCCGCCTCGCAGGCCGCGCCAGCCGTCGTGGCCGCACCCGTGCCATCTGCCGTGCCCGCGCAAGCGCCAGATGTTCGATCGGAACCCGCACCGCTCGCACAAGTGCCTCAGCCCAGTCCCAAGCCGAGCCCGCGCTCGATCAAGAAGCAAGCTCCGCCTGCATCGGCAACTGTCCCGGCGGCTCCCATTGCGCCGGTGCCGGCGCACGAGGCAGCGCGCCTGCCCACCCCGCAGGAAATCTGCGCGGGCCGCAACTTCATTGCGCGCGCGCAGTGCATGGCAGACCAGTGCGCCCGACCGGAAGTCGCCCGCCATCCACAGTGCGAGGCCGTGCGGCAGCAGCAGCGAATCGAAGAGGAAAAGCGCAACCCGACGATGGCCGGCTGAGACGGCGGGCCTCGCTCAGCCCTCAGCCTTTTTGCAGCCGATCGATGGCCACGGCCAATGCGGCCGGCTTGCCGGACAGCACCAGCGTGTCGCCGTCTTCCAGCAGCGTGTCTTCAGCAAGCTCGCAGCGTTGGCCGTTGCGCCGGCGCAAGCTGGCCACGCGCACGCCCATGGCGCTCAGCTCCAACGCGGAAACGGCACTGCCAATGGCGGTCGCGCCGGCGCTCAGGGTGAAGCTGTTGAATCGCTCGTGGTCGATCTCGTCGGCGTTGTCGTCGTCCGCGCCATGGAAGTAGCCGCGCAGCAGGTTGTAGCGGGCATCGCGCTGGTCCTGCACCACGCGAATCACCCGCCGCATGGGCACGCCGACCAGCGCCAGTGCATGGCTGGCCAGCATCAGCGAACCCTCGATGGCCTCTGGCACGACTTCGGCGGCGCCGGCGGTCTGCAGCCGTTCGAGGTCGCGGTCGTCCTGCGTACGCACGATCACCGGCACCTGCGGCGCGTGCGCCCGGGTGTTGGCCAGCACCTTGAGCGCGCCGGGGATGTCCAGGTAGGTCACCACGACCGCGCTGGCGCGTGCCAGGCCCGCCGCCATCAGTGACTGCAGGCGCGCGGCGTCGCCGAACACCACCGAGTCGCCGGCGGCGGTGGCCTGGCGCACCCGATCGGGATCCAGGTCCAGCGCCATGTACGGAATGCCTTCGCGCTCGAGGATGCGCGCGAGGTTCTGCCCGCAGCGGCCATAGCCGCAGATGATCACGTGCTGCGCCGTATTGATCGTCTTGCGCGCAATCGTGGTCATCTGCAGGGATTGGTGCAGCCAGTCACTGGCCACCAGCTTGCGCACGATGGTGTTGCTGTAGAGGATGATGAAAGGCGTGGCCAGCATCGACACCACCATCGAGGCCAGCACCGGATTGACCAGCCATTCGGGCATCAGGTCGCGCTGCCCGGCCAGGCTCAGCAGAACGAAGCCGAACTCGCCGGCCTGGGCAAGGTACAGGCCGGTGCGAAGCGACACGCCGGCCGTGGCGCCCAGGCCGCGCGCCAGCAGCGTCACCAGCCCGAGCTTGAACGCCAGCGGCAGGATCAGCAGCACGCCCACCAGGCGCCAGCGTTCGATCACGACGTGCCAATCCAGCGACATGCCGATGGTGATGAAGAACAGACCCAGCAGCACGTCGTGGAACGGGCGAATGTCGGTTTCCACCTGGTGCTTGAATTCGGTCTCCGACACCAGCATGCCGGCGATGAAGGCGCCCAGCGCCAGGCTGAGCCCGGCCAGCTCGGTGAGCCAGGCCAGGCCCAGGGTGATGAGCAGCAGGTTGAGCATGAACAGCTCTTCGCTGCGCCGCCTGGCAACCAGCGTGAGCCACCAGCGCATCACGCGCGGGCCGCCAAAGAGCAGCAGCGTGACCAGTACCCCGGCCTTGAGCAACGCTAAGCTCAGCGCCTTGATCAGCAGTTCGGGCGGCGCACCCAATGCCGGAATGAGCACCAGCAGCGGCACCACTGCCAGGTCCTGGAACAGCAGCACGCCCATCACGCGCTTGCCGTGCTCGCTCTCGAGCTCCAGCCGTTCGGCCATCAGCTTGACGACGATGGCGGTGCTGCTCATGGCCAGCGCGCCGGACAGGGCAACCGCGGTCTGCCAGGAAAAGCGCCAGTGCGGCGGCAGCAGCCTGGCCAGGAGCAGCGCGCCTGCGGTGGCGATCACGATGGTCAGCACCACCTGCAGCAAGCCCAGGCCGAACACGTGCTTGCGCATGGCGCGAAGCTTGGGCAGGTTGAACTCCAGTCCGATGGCGAACATGAGAAAGACCACGCCGAATTCGCCCAGGTGGCGAATGGCCTCCGAGTTCTGCGCCAGCGCCAGCGCATGCGGCCCGATCAGCACGCCGGCTGCCAGGTAGCCCAGCATGGGCGGCAGCTTCAGCGAGCGGCAGGCCACCACGCCGATGACTGCGGCAAGCAGATACAACAGCGCGAGGTCGAAGGAGGACATGGTCCGATCCTATTCGACGCATTGCGTGAATTCGCCCTGGGATCTGTACCGAAAGAAGGCAAGTCCGGCGACGTGGGCCCGAATGTGGCGCGCGCCTAAAATCCTCGCGATGAGCACGCCCACGCCCAACACTCCCCCGGCCATCGATCCCGAAGCGATGCTGGCCCGCGCCCGCGCCACCTTCGACATCGAGGGGCAGGCCGTGCTGGGCCTGAAGACGCGCGTTGGCGCCAGCT
>JAFECZ010000202.1 GCA_018241905.1 Pseudomonadota bacterium | reverse complement strand
CGCCAAGGCGTGGAGGCGCAGCAGCGCCGCCTGACCGTCTTCTTCAAGGGTGAAATCCTCGACCGCTTCGAGGGAGACCCCATGCCCAGCGAGGAAGAATTCGTGGCGGCCCTGGACACCCGCGCCCGCCATGGCAAGGTGCCCAAGCTGGAAGCCTCCGAAGACGAGCTCAAGAAGTTCGATCCGAAAAAGGACGAGAAAGACCCCAAGGACGCCCAGGCGGCACAGCCCCTTCCGCCCCTGCCGGCCAGCTATCCGCCGCTCGAATCGGGCCGCT
Source organism: Pseudomonadota bacterium (assembly GCA_018241905.1). Lineage (GTDB taxonomy): Bacteria > Pseudomonadota > Gammaproteobacteria > Burkholderiales > Burkholderiaceae_C > Variovorax. Next base: position 8,653 of record JAFECZ010000202.1, on the reverse strand, counting down.
GAGGCAGTTCACAAAACAAACCGGGGGGCTGGCAAAGCCCCCTTCTTCATTGTCATTGCACTTCATCAAGGCTGAACACGCGTGACCGCATCTTCCAACTCCTCCACCGTTCACCGCGTCGCCGTTGCCGGCGCTTCCGGCCGCATGGGCCACATGCTGATCGAGGCGGTGCAGGCCGCCGATGACTGCAAGCTCACCGGCGCGCTCGACATCGCTGGCAGCAGCGCATTGGGCAGCGACGCCGCCGCCTGGACCGGCACGCCCGCCGGCGTGCCCATCGTGTCCGACCTGCGCCAGGGCCTGGCTGACTCGCAGGTGCTCATCGATTTCACCCGGCCCGAAGGGACGCTGGCACACCTGGCGGTGTGCCGCGAACTGGGCGTGCAGGCCGTGATCGGCACCACCGGCTTCACCGACGCGCAGAAGGCGCAGATCGCCGAGTACGCCAAGGACGTCGCCATCATGATGGCGCCCAACATGAGCGTGGGCGTGAACGTCACGCTCAAGCTGCTCGAGATGGCGGCCAAGGCGCTGTCCACCGGCTACGACATCGAGATCATCGAGGCCCACCACCGCCACAAGGTGGACGCGCCCTCGGGCACGGCGCTGAAGATGGGCGAGGTCATTGCCGATGCGCTGGGCCGCGACCTGAAGGACTGCGCCGTGTATGCGCGCGAAGGCGTCACCGGCGAGCGCGATCCGTCCTCCATCGGCTTTGCCACCATCCGCGGCGGCGACATCGTGGGCGACCACACCGTGCTGTTCGCCGGCACCGGCGAGCGCATCGAGATCAGCCACAAGTCGGCCAGCCGCGTGACCTACGCGCAAGGCAGCCTGCGTGCGGTGCGCTTCCTGGCCGGCCAGAAGCGCGGCCTGTTCGACATGTTCGACGTGCTGGGCCTGCGTTGAACGCCCTGCAAGCGCTTCTGCTCGAAGGCGATGGCGTCAGCCGCGCGGTCGCGGCGCTGCTGCTTGCGATGTCCGTTGCCAGCTGGGTCGTCATCCTCTGGAAGGCCTGGCTGCTGCGCGGCGGCACCCGCAGCGTGCTGCGCAGCATCGCCGCCTTCTGGCAGGCGCCGTCGGTGGACGAGGCGGCCGGACGCCTGGCGGGATTCGACCGCGCCCTGCTCGTGCTGCCCGCCGTGCAGGCCCTGCGCCAGCAGCAATCGGCGCCTGCTGCCGGCCGTGCGAGCCTGGCCTCCGGCGGCGACTCGGTGCAGCGCCTGACCCGCGCGCTGCGCGAGGCCTTGCATGCGGCGCTGCGCCGGCTGCAGGGCGGCCAGATCCTGCTGGCCACGGTGGGTGCCACCGCACCCTTTGTCGGGCTGCTGGGCACCGTGTGGGGCATCCACCATGCGCTGGCCAGCATCTCCACGCAGGCCGGCGGCTTCACCATCGACAAGGTGGCGGGCCCGGTGGGCGAGGCGCTGATCATGACGGCCTTCGGCCTGGCCGTCGCCATTCCGGCCGTGCTGGCCTACAACGTGTTCGGGCGCCTCATCGGCCGCATCGAGGCCGAGCTGGAAGGCTTCGCACACGACCTGCTGGCGCGCTTTGCCGGCGGCGAGCCGTCGGCCGGCTAGGCCCGCGGCAGGAGGACACCGCATGGCATTCGGCCGCACCTCGCTGGGCAGTTCCGCCGCCGGTGGCGGCCGGGCGCTGGGGGGCGGCGGGCAGAGGCCCCTGTCCGACATCAATGTCACGCCGCTGGTCGACGTGATGCTGGTGCTGCTGGTCATCTTCATCATCACGGCGCCGCTCATGGCCAGCTCCATTCGGCTGGACCTGCCCAAGACCGATGCCGGGCAGCCATTGGAGGCGCCCAAGTTCGTCTCCATCGTGATCGACGCCAAGGGCGCCATCTTTCTCGACGATGCCCCGGTGGACGACGCGCAGCTTGCCACCGGACTGGACAAGGCCGCCGTCGCCAGCCGGGACACCGAGGTGCAGCTGCGCGCCGACGAAAGCGTGCCCTACGGCCGCGTGGTCCAGGTCATGGGCGCGGCCAACAAGGCCGGGCTGTCGCGCATCGGCTTCGTGACCCAGCCCTCGGCCGCGGGCGCCGAGCAGCAGCCGGCACGCTGAAGATCCGGGCCGGCCTGCGTCGGCGGACGTCGGCCAAGACCTACCCGCTTCGGCCACCGCGGCTGATGCGAACGCGGCGCGGCGATGGGGACACTGGATGATCCACCCCCACGTACAGGAGGCCCGCATGGCCAAACACAAGCAAGTGCACGACAAGCACGACACTGCACAGCACCTCATCGAGCTGGAGCGAAAGTTCTGGCAGTCGATGGTGCGAGAAGACACCGACGCTGCGCTGTCGATGCTCGATCAGCAGGCGCTGATGGTGAGTTCGCACGGCTCCATGAAGTTCGACCACATGCAATATCGCCAGATGGCCCAGCACGGCCCCATGGTGCTCAAGGATTTCAAGCTCGGCGACATCGACGTGCTGCAGCCCACCGACGACATGGCGGTGCTGACCTACCGCGTGAAGCAGTCTGTGGCGCCGCGCGGCAGCGAGGGCATGGGCACGATGCAGGAGATGGTCGACAGCTCCACCTGGGTGCGCAAGGACGACCAGTGGCAGTGCGTGGCGCACACCGAGACGCCGCTGGATGCGGCGCCCCACCAGCGCCACTGATTGAAGCGCCACTGATTGAGCGAAGCAGGCGTGATGGGGCCGTTGCGCCCTATTGGCCCAGCGCCACCGGCTTGGTGTGCCAGATCTGGTGCGAGTACTCGGCAATGGTCCGGTCCGACGAGAACCGGCCCATGCCGGCCACGTTGAGAATGGCCATGCGCGTCCAGGCCTCGGGGTCGCGGTACAGCGCATCTACCCGTTCCTGCGTCTGGACATAGCTTTCGTAGTCGGCCAGCAGCAGGTAGTGGTCGCCCCAGTTCACCAGCGCGTCGAAGATCTCCTGGTAGCGCTCCGGCTCCGAAGGCGAGAACAGGCCGTCGCGAATGCTGTCCAGCACGCGTTGCAGCTCGACGTTGCCTTCGTAGATGTCGCGCGGCGCATAGCCGCCCGCGCGGACGGCCGCCACCTGGTCGGTCGTGTTGCCGAAGATGAAGAAGTTCTCGGCACCCACCGCATCGCGCATCTCGACGTTGGCGCCGTCCAGCGTGCCGATGGTGAGCGCGCCGTTGAGCGCGAACTTCATGTTGCCGGTGCCCGAGGCCTCGGTGCCGGCGGTTGAAATCTGCTCCGACAGGTCGGCCGCCGGGATGATCACCTCGGCCAGACTCACGCTGTAGTTGGGCAGGAACACCACCTTGAGCTTGTCGCCCACGCGCTCGTCGCCATTGACGACCGTCGCCACGTCGTTGATGAGGCGGATCACCAGCTTGGCCATGTGGTAGGCCGACGCCGCCTTGCCGGCAAACACCACAACGCGCGGCACGCGCGGCGCATCGGGCTCGTCGAGGATACGGTGGTAGCGCGTGATGACGTGCAGCACGTTGAGGAGCTGGCGCTTGTACTCGTGCATGCGCTTGACCTGCACGTCGAACATGGCGTCGGCGTTCAGCGTGATGTGCATGTGCTCTTCGACCCAGCGGGCCAGGCGCAGCTTGTTCTCGTTCTTGGCGTGGCGGAATGCGCCGGTGAAGGCCGGTTGCTGCGCCATGTGGCCCAGGGCCTGCAGCTGATCGAGGTCGCGCCGCCAGCCGCGCCCGATGCGGTGGTCCAGCAGCCGGGCCAGCGGCGGGTTGGCCTGGGCGAGCCAGCGGCGCGGCGTGACACCGTTGGTCTTGTTGTTGAAGCGCTCGGGAAAGAGCTTGGCGAAGTCGGCGAAGATGGACTGCTTCATCAGCTCCGAATGCAGTGCCGACACGCCGTTGACCGAATGGCTGGCCAGCACCGCCACGTACGCCATGCGCACGCGGCGCTCGCCGTTCTCGTCGATGAGCGACAGGCGGCGCATCAGGTCCACGTCGTGGCCGTTGTGCTGCGTGATCATCGCCAGGAAGCGCGAGTTGATGTCGAAGATGATCTGCAGGTGCCTGGGCAGCACGCGGCCGAACATGTCCACCGGCCAGGTCTCGAGCGCCTCGTGCATCAGCGTGTGGTTGGTGTAGCTGAAGATCTTCTGCGTGTGCGCCCAGGCCGTGTCCCACGGCAGCTCGTGCTCGTCGATGAGCAGGCGCATCAGCTCGGGCACCGCCAGCACCGGGTGGGTGTCGTTCAGGTGGATGCTGATCTGGCTGGGCAGGTCGTCGAAGCTGGTGTGGTTGCGCAGGTAGCGGTGCAGCATGTCCTGCACGCTGGCGCTGACGAAGAAGTATTCCTGGTGCAGCCGCAGCTCGCGCCCCGAGGGGGTGGAGTCGTCGGGGTAGAGCACGCGCGAGACGTTCTCCGAGTGGTTCTTGCTTTCCACCGCCTCCATGTAGTTGCCGCGGTTGAAGGCCGTGAGGTCGATCTCCTCGGTGGCGCGGGCCGACCACAGCCGCAGCGTGTTGGTGGCCTGCGTGCCGTAGCCGGGAATGATGGTGTCGTACGCCACCGCCAGCACGTCGTGCGTGTCGACCCAGCGCGCCGCGCCGTATGGCGCGTTCTTGCCGCCGGGCCGCTGCACGTGGCCGCCGAAGCGAACGCGAAACCGCACCTCGGGCCGCTGGAATTCCCACGGGTTGCCGCGCGTGAGCCAGTAGTCGGGCGTTTCCACCTGCTGGCCGTCGACGACGCGCTGGCGGAACATGCCGTATTCGTAGCGGATGCCGTAACCCAGCCCCGGCACGCCAAGCGTGGCCATGGAATCGAGAAAGCACGCCGCCAGGCGGCCCAGGCCGCCGTTGCCCAGCGCGGCATCGGGCTCGCGCTCGGCCAGCTGCCCGATGTCCACGCCGAAGTCGGCCAGCGCCTCTTTCACCGTGTCCTGCAGCTCCAGCGCCAGCAATGCGTTGGTGAAGGTGCGGCCGATGAGGAACTCCATCGACAGGTAGTACACGCGCTTGAGCTTTTGCGCGTACTGGGCGCGGGTGGTGGTCATCCAGCGCTCGACCAGCTGGTCGCGCACGGCCAGCGCGGTGGCGTGCAGCCAGTCGTCCTGGCTGGCGGCCACCGGGTCCTTGCCCACGGCATACATGAGCTTGTTGGCCACGGCGCGCTTGAAGGCCGCTACGTCGCGGTCCGGGTGGTCGTACTTGAATTCCTTGACAGTCATCTTCGAAAAAATCTTCCCTGGATTGATGGGCGGCATCAGCCGGCGAGCGCCTGCCGGTACACGTCCAGATAGCCTTGCGCGGCCGTCGCCCAGTCGGCCGGACGGCGCATGGCATTGGCGCGCACTGCGCGCCAGTCGTCTGGCCGGCGGTAGAGGGCGAAGGCGCGGCGCTGTGCGCGTTCGTAGTCGGCAACGGTGAAGCGCTCGAAACAGAAGCCCGTGGCGGTGCCGTCCTCCAAGTCTTCCAGACTGGTGTCGGTCACCGTGTCGGACAAGCCGCCGACCCGATGCACCAGCGGCAGGCTGCCGTATTTCAGGCCGTACATCTGCGTCAGCCCGCAAGGCTCGAAGCGCGAAGGCACCAGCGTGACGTCGCCGGCGCCGAACAGGCGGTGCGCCAGCGGCTCGCTGTAGCCCAGCGTGACGCTGACGGCCTTGGGCGCTGCTGCCGCGCGTTCGCGAAAGGCCGCCTCCAGGGGCGCGTCGCCGCTGCCCAGCAGGGCCAGTTGGCCGCCTTGCGCGAGCAGGGAATCGAGGCCTTGCAGCACCAGCTGCAGCCCTTTTTGCTCCGTGAGCCGGCTCACCACCACGAACAGCGGCGCATCGGCCTTCTGCGCCAGGCCCAGTTCCTTTTGCAAAAAGGCCTTGCAGCTCGCCTTGCCGCCCAGGCGGTTCGGGTCGAAGCGCTCGGGCAGGAGGATGTCGGTGGCCGGGTTCCAGACCTGGTCGTCCACCGCGTTGAGGATGCCCGAGAGCACGCCCGACCGATGGCGCAGCAGCCCGTCCAGCCCGAAGCCCTGCTCGGGTGTCTGGATCTCGCGCGCATAGGTGGGACTGACGGTGGTGAGGCGGTCGGCAAACACCAGCCCGCCCTTCATGAAGGACAGCTGCCCGTGGTACTCCAGCCCGTTGATGCCGAAGGCGGCCGGCGGCAGGCCGAGTTCGGCGAAGTGCCGTGGCGCGAAGATGCCCTGGTAGGCCAGGTTGTGAACGGTGAACACGCTGCCCACGCGCGGCCGGCCGCTGGGCTGCGCAAAGGCCAGGTAGGCCGGCGCCAGCGCGGCGTGCCAATCGTGTGCGTGCACCACTTCGGGCTGCCAGTCGGCGTCGAGCCCTTGCGCCAGACGCGCGGCGGCCCAGCCCAGCAGCGCAAAGCGCCGGTGGTTGTCGCCGTAGGCATGCCGGGAGGCGTCTTCGTAAGGATTGCCCGGCCGGTCGTAGAGGGCCGGTGCATCGATCCAGTACACCGGCAGGTCGGGTGCACCCTGGGTGTGCAGCGTGCCCAGCCGCAGGCCGACGCGTTCGCCCCAGGGCGTGTAGAGCTCGGCCACGGTGGCGGCGTTGCGCACCCCGTCGACGATGGCCGGAAAGCCCGGCAGCAGTGCGCGCACCTCGTGCCCCGCGGCCATCAGGGCCAGGGGCAGGGCGCCGGCGATGTCCGCCAGTCCGCCGGTCTTGAGCAGGGGAAAGATCTCGGCCGTGACCTGGAGTATGCGCATCGGCATCAGGCAAGGTCCAGGCGTTTGAGCATCTCGCGCGTGACCAGCACCACGCCCCCTTCGGTGCGTTCGAAGCGCGCCGCGTCGGCCGCGGCGTCGAAGCCGATTTCCGTGCCCTCGGGCAGCACGCAGGCGCGGTCGACCACCACGCGGTGCAGGCGCGAGCCGCGCCCCACCTCGACGTCGGGCATGAGCACCGCCTCGTTGATCTCGCAATACGAATGCACGCGCACGCCCGAGAACAGCACCGAGCTGCTCACCTTGGAGCCCGAGACGATGCAGCCGCCCGAGACGATGGTGTTCACGGTCATGCCATGCCTGCCGTCGGCGTCGAGCACGAACTTGGCCGGCGGCAGTTGCCGCTGGTAGGTCCAGATGGGCCAGTTGGTGTCATAGATGTCCAGCTCCGGGGTGATCGAGGCCAGGTCGAGGTTGGCAGCCCAGAATGCATCAATCGTGCCCACGTCGCGCCAGTAGGCCGGCGCGTCGCCGCCGCGCTGCGCCCGCGTGACGCAGGACATGCCGAACGGATGCGCCACGGCGCGCTGCGCCGCCACGGCCTTGGGGATGATGTCCTTGCCGAAGTCGTGGCTGGAGCCGGGGTCGGCGTTGTCCTCTTCCAGCAGCTGGTAGAGGTACTCGGAATCGAAGATGTAGATGCCCATGCTGGCCAGGGCCTCGTCCGGCCTGCCCGGCATGGCGGGCGGGTCGGCCGGCTTCTCGAGAAACGCGGTGATCCCGCGGTCCGCATCGACCGCCATCACGCCGAAGGCGACGGCATCCATGCGCGGCACCTCGATGCAGCCCACGGTGCAGCCGCGGCCGTGCCGCACATGGTCCGCCAGCATGATCGAGTAGTCCATCTTGTAGATGTGGTCGCCGGCCAGCACCACCACGTAGTCGTGCGGCGTGGACCGCGTCTGGATGATGTCCAGGTTCTGGTAGACGGCGTCGGCCGTGCCGCGGTACCAGTGCTCGTCGCCCACGCGCTGCTGGGCGGGCAGCACGTCGACCATTTCGTTGAGCTCGGCGCGCAGGAAGCTCCAGCCGCGCTGCAGGTGCCGCATGAGCGAGTGCGACTTGTACTGCGTGACCACCGCCATGCGCCGGATGCCCGAATTCAGGCAGTTGGACAGCGCGAAGTCGATGATGCGGAACTTGCCGCCGAAGTACACCGCCGGCTTGGCGCGCTTGTCCGTCAGCTGCTTGAGCCGCGAGCCGCGTCCACCGGCCAGGACCAGCGCGATGGTGCGGCGCACCAGTTGATGCGCCGGGAGCTGGGGTTGCGAGTTGTCGTCCATCTTGCTCTCCTCCTGATGTGGTCCTGGCCGGTGTGCACACTAGCACTGCGCGCTGGTTTTGGCTCCTACCCGCTTGCAACCCAGAGGCTGGTCGGCGGAATTTCCTGGACGTGGGCAAGCGGCAGGCCGGCCGAATCGGCGCCATGCGCCTTGGCATCGGTGGCAAGCCGCAGGTGCCAGCGGCCCGGCGGCAGCGTGAAGCGCACGGCTTCTTCCTGCGCATTGACCAGCACCAGCCACTGCCGCTGCATGCCCGGCGTTTCGAAGAGGACGGCCATGGCGTGCCGGCCCGGGGCCTGCCAGTCGCCCGTCGTCATGGGCCGGCCTTCGGGGGCGAGCCAGCGCAGCGCGGGCTGGTCGGGCTGCGGCTGCGCGGGCCACCAATGGGTGCTGCGCAGGGGTGCGGCTTCGCGGCGCAGCGCCAGCGCGCGCGCCACGAAGGCGGTGAGTTCGCCGTCGGCGCGCACCCAGTCCAGCCAGGTGATGTCGTTGTCCTGGCAATAGGCGTTGTTGTTGCCGCGCTGGCTGTGGCCGAGCTCGTCGCCGGCCAGCAGCATGGGCGTGCCTTGCGACAGCAGCAGGGCGGCCAGCAGCACGCGCGACAAGCGGGCGCGCTCGGCCAGCACCGCCGCATCGTCGGTGTCGCCTTCCACGCCGCAGTTGCGACTGAGGTTGTGGCTGT
>JAFECZ010000201.1 GCA_018241905.1 Pseudomonadota bacterium | reverse complement strand
GTTCCTCAATGAAGGTTTTCGGCCGTCAGGATCTCTATGCGCGGCTGCACTACGTTGAGCGCGCCGCGCACGTTCTCGCAAAGGGCGCGCAGCACGCGCGCCGCTGTCGATACGCAGTAGTGAATGTCCTGGTGCAGGACGTAGGAAAGGCTGTTGCTCTCCAGCAGCGAGGCATGGGTGTCGGTGAAGTCGTGCGCCACCACGCCTGCTTTGGCCGCGAGGCCTGCCTGTGCGAGCGCGCGCGCTACGCCCGCGCTGCCGGCCCCCACGTTGTAGATGCCCGCGACGCGTGCCGGCTCGACTTCGTCGCGCAGCACCCGCAGCAATGCCTCGCATGCGCCGTCCTCATCGGGTGGCAGGTCGCTGGTGCGCAGCATGGTCAGTTCGGGAAAGCGCTCCTCGAGCACCTGGGCGAAGCCGATGCCCCGCTCGATCTCGCAGGACAGTCGCGTTGCCTGCGAGGAAAGAAGAAGCACGTCGCGACGCTTTGCCTGGCCTGCCATGCGTCCGAGCAGCAGGCCCGCGGTACGGCCGGCGGCACGGTTGTCGGCACCGATGTAGGTCTCGCGCATGGAGCCGGCCACGTCCGAGAAGAGCGTGACCACGTGCGTGCCGGCGCGCACCAGTTCGTTCACCGCGCGCTTGATGGGGGGCAAGTCGGGTGCCAGTAGCGCCATGCCTTCGCAATCACCCACTTCGGCCAACTGTTCGGCAAAGCGCGCCGGGTCGGACGTGTCGATGCGGTGGGTGACCTCGGTGATGTGGGCATGACGGAAGTCGCTTGCAGATTGGGCAATCTGCCGCTCGACCAGTTCGAAGAAGGGCGTTTCCTCGGCCGGCAGCACGAACGCAAACCGCGCATTGGCGCTCTTGCGCGGGCGGCCGGGTTGCTGCTGGGGCGCACCGAGTTCCTCCACGGCCTGCAGGACCCGTTGGACCGTCTCGGCGTTTACGCCCGGGCGGCGATTGAGCACCCGATCAACTGTGGCTGTCCCCACCCCGGCGGTGCGGGCGATGTCGGCGATGGTGGGTGCGGTGGCCATGCTTGATGCGGATTTGATTGGGTTCATCGTATTTAAATCAGAAATTAAATCAATCAGGGTTTTGGAGTATTGAACCTCCTGCGGCGTGGTCGGCCGCAGACGGCGCGGGGCAGGCGCCGACATTCCGTGGGACGCGTTCGAATTGAAGCCCGCTCCCGGCCGTCGGCGCATGTAACCACTCTTCCTGGCGGCACGAAGTAGCGATCACCGCAGCACTCCCAGGAGTTCGCCATGCCGATCGACGAAGACAAGCTCAATGCCCTTCAGGGCAGGTTGGTCGAAGAGTTCGGAGCGCTGGCCAGCGCCCCGCTTGTCATCCTTGGTGACCGTCTGGGCCTGTACAAGGCGATGGCCGGCGCAGGCCCCCTGACCGCCGACCAACTGAGTGGAAGAGTCCAGCTGAGACTGCGCTACGTGCTGGAGTGGCTGAACGCCCAGGCGGCAAGCGGCTTCGTGACCTACGACCCCGAAGCGCAAACCTATGCGTTGTCTCCCGAGGCTGCCATGGTCCTGGCCGATGACGGCAGCCCTGCGTTCATGATCGGCGGGTTCGAGGTCCTGATGGCGATGTTCATGGACCTGGACAAGTTGCAGAAGTCCTTTTGCGACGGCACGGGCCTCGGGTGGCACGAGCACCATCCGAGCCTGTTCACCGGAACCGAGCGCTTCTTCCGCGCTGGCTACAACGCCAACCTCGAGCCGAGCTGGATCCCCGCCCTCGAAGGCGTGAGCGACAAGCTCAAAGCGGGCGCAAAGGTCGCCGACGTGGGTTGCGGGTTCGGCGCCTCCACCATCGTCCTGGCGCAGGCCTACCCGGCCTCGAGCTTTGTCGGCTACGACTATCACGAACCTTCGATTGCCGGCGCGCGCGAACGGGCTGCCGCAGCCGGCGTCGCGGATCGGGTGACCTTCGAGGTTGCCGGCGCAAAGACCTACCCGGGCCGCGACTTCGATCTGGTCGCCTTCTTCGACTGCCTGCATGACATGGGCGATCCGGTCGGCGCGGCCCGTCATGTTCGCGAGACGCTCGCCCCCGGCGGGGTGTGGATGATCGTGGAGCCGTTCGCGAACGATCGAATCGAGGACAACCTCAACCCGGTGGGCCGGATCTACTACTCGGCTTCGACCATGGTGTGCACGCCTTGCTCCCTCTCGCAGGAGGTGGGCCTCGGCTTGGGCGCGCAGGCCGGCGAAAAGCGTCTGCGGGCGGTTGCCAGCGAAGGCGGTTTCTCGCATTTCCGGCGCGCTACCCAGACCCCTTTCAACCTCGTCTTCGAGGCGCGACCCTGAGCGGGTTGCAAGACCCTCGCGCCCGAACGGTCAGCCTGACGGGGCAGGGCAGCGCCGCGCGGAGAATGGCCTGATCCATCCATCCAGCGAACCTGCCAGGAGATGCCATGCTGCAAGACGCTCTGATGTACTCCTACATTCCCGCCAAGGACGTGACGCGTGCGCGAGCGTTCTACGAAGAAAAGCTGGGCTTTCGGCCCTCGCGCGAGATCGGCGGCGGCGTGACCTACGTGTGCGCCGGCGGCACGGCGTGCTTTCTCTATCCCACGCCCAATGCCGGCACCTCGGCGGCCAGCCAGGCCTTCTGGGAGGTGGTCAACATCGAGCGCGAAGTGGCCGAACTCAGCGCGCGCGGCGTGGCCTTCGAGCAATACGACATGCCGGGCAAGGCGCCCGATGCGCCCATCTACACCGCCGGCGGCGCCAAGGCCGCCTGGTTCAAGGACAGCGAGGGCAACATCATGGCCCTCATCCAGACGCTCTAGCGTTCAGCTGCGTTCGCGCAGCACCAGCGTCTGCGCCGCCACGCCGATGCTGCCCTGCTCATCGAAGAGCCGCGACAGGGTCACGCCTGCGCCGCTGGCGTCCGCTTGCGTCTGCGATTGCAAGCCGATCCATTCGCCCACGGGCTGGCGATGCAGGTGCAGGCTGAGGTCCGCATTGGCAAACACGTAGCGCCTGGCCGGCAGCACCCAGCTCAGGCCGTTGCCGAAGTCGGCGGCGGAGATGGCGCGCATGGCCGGCGACGTCGGCATGCCCTCGATAAAGGGAACCACCAGCCGGAACCACGAGGCGCCGCCGCCGGGCTGGGAAGGGTCGCCTTGCGCGAGACGCGTTTGCACCGCGCTGCCGTAGAACGACACGCCATCGGGCAAGCCCGGAATGCGCAGCTTCTCGCTGCAGTCGGCCGGCAGGGGCAGCAACCGCTCGGGCGTCCATCCGGGCACGTCGGCGGGCAGTTGCATGGCCTGCTGGCGCAGCATCAGCGCGTGGGCGCGCGCGACCAGCGTGCCGCCGTCGAACAGGTCGATGGAAATCCGGGCCGTGGCGCGCGAGGCCTGCTTGACCGCTTCGGTGCGCAGGAGGCTCACGGGCACCGGCCGGATCAGTTCCACGGTCAGGCGACCGAGTTGCCAGCCCGGCTCGCCCATGGCCTGCTCGGCCACGTGGGCCAGAAGGCCGCAGGGCGCGCCGCCGTGCTGGGCGCGCGGATCCCAGGGGCCGCGCGAAAGTACGCTGGGGAGCCAGGCGTCGCCCTGGCGCGAGTACACGGCCGTGGGCGCGTGTTCTTCGGATTGGGATTGCTCGGTCATGCTGCGCAAGATACTAGGAACCGCAACATCTGCGCGCCCGGCCGGGCCGCGCGCTCAGAAAGTGAAGCGCATGCCGCCGATCCACTGCGTGAGGTCGTTGTCGGTGGTGTTGGTCACGCCCGTGGGAATGGTGAAGGATGCGCGGCCCACGCCCGCACCGTCCTGGTTGCGGAAATAGGTCAGGCCCGTGTAGAGCGTGGTGCGCTTGGACAGCGAGTATTCGTAGCCCACGCCCAGGCCCTGGGTGCGCGCGTTGTCGATGTAGCGCGGGTTGTTCACCACGTACTGGATCTTCACCAGGCTCACGCCCAGGCGGTAGTCGGCGCCCAGCCACCAGCCGTAGCCGTCCATGTTGGCCGGGGTGCGGTCGTCCACCGCCAGGTAGGCGCCCTTGAGGCGCAGGTTGCCGAAGCTGTAGGCCGCGCCCACGATGTAGCTGCGCCGGTGGGCATCGGGCGAGTCGCTGCCGCCCTTGTCGTCCAGCATGGCGGCCGAGACGGCGACCGGGCCTTGCGCGTAGCGCACATAGGCGTCGGCCACGCGGTTGCCGCCGGTGTCGTTGGTCACCTCGCCAAAGCCGCCTTCCACGCCGAAGCGAAAGCCCGCCCACACGGGCGATTCGTAGCGCACCGAATTGTTCAGGCGCGCCGGGCCGCCGTTGCCGGTGGCACTGTCGGACGAGCCGCGCACCGGCTCGTAGCCGCCGAAGCCGCCGACCACTGCACTGCTGGGGCCATTGGAAAGGTTGGACCAAATGCTGAATTCGTCCGACAGGCGATAGAGGCTGGAGTACTGGCGCCCGAGCATCACGCGGCCGAAGGGCTGGTAGCCCCAGCCGACATACGCCTGGCGACCGAAGATGGCGTTCTGGCCGTAGGTGCCCTCGTCCATGTTCAGGCCGGTCTCGAGCACGAAATCGGCATCGAGGCCGCCGCCCAGGTCCTCGCGGCCCTTGAAGCCCAGGCGCGAACCCGACAGCCCGCCCGACTGCAGGCGCGTCGTGCGTCCACCGCCCCCCCAGATGCCTTCGGCAAACATGTCGGCCACGCCGTAGACGGTGAGCGTGTCCTGGGCCTGCGCGAAGCCCGCGGCGGCAAACAGGCCGAGCCCGGTCAAAGAGGTCCGGAGCGAAAACCGTTGATTCATTGGTGGCACTTCTTGTGGTTGCTTGGGCTGATTACACGCGGACGGCAGTCGCAAGGCAAGGCCCGGCAAAGACTGTTGCTGAGCCGCCAAGCACTGTTGTCGGTCGTGCACGCTTACACCTTACATTAGTCACTCTGAAATTCGAGCGACGAAGACTCGAGGAGGGTTAGTGCATGAATACAGTGCCTCGGCTGTGGTCGACGGTCGCGCAACGCAACCATCGCCAACAGGGCGCCGCACGCAGCGCAGGGTGGTATTTGGCGGTGGCTACCGTTGCTGCTTCGACATTTGTCCTGGGTTGCTCCAAGCAGGAGGCACCAGCCGGCGGACCCCGCGTGGCCGAGGTCTCGGCGCTGACGGTCAAGGGACAGACGGTACCGGTGTCCTTCCAGTTCGTCGGCCAGACCGAGAGCTCGCAGCAGGTGGAGATCCGGGCCCGGGTCAACGGCTTCCTCGAAAAGCGTGTCTATACGGAAGGCAGCTTCGTCAAGCCCGGCCAGGTGCTGTTCGTCATGGACAAGAAGCCCTTCGAGGCCGACCTTCAGGCTGCCAAGGGCGAACTGGCCCAGCAGCAGGCACGCCTGACCACGGCACGGGCCAACCTGAACCGGGTCAAGCCGCTGGTGGCCGACAACGCCTTGGCCGCCAAGGACCTGGACGATGCCACGGGGCAGGAGCAGGCGGCCGCCGCCGCGGTCGAGGCAGCCAAGGCCAAGGTGGCCGAGTCCACGCTCAACCTGGGCTACACCACCATCAATTCGCCGCTGGCGGGTTTGAGTTCCTTTGCCAAGGTGCAGGACGGCGCCTATATCAATGCAACCAACAACCTGCTGACCTATGTCGCGAGGCTGGACCCGATGCGGGTGAACTTCAGCCTGTCTGAAAACGAAAGCTTGCGCCTGCGCGAGGAAGTGAAGAAGGGCCTGCTGCTGGCCGCGCCCCGCGACGACTACGAGGTGGAACTGGTTCTGGCCGACGGCTCGGTATTCCCGGCACGCGGGCGCATCACCTTTGCGGATGCGGCCTTCAGCCAGGACACCGGCACCTTCCTGCTGCGCGCCGAACTGCCCAACCCGCAGGGAACGCTGCGGCCGGGTCAGTTCGTGCGGGTCAACGTCATCGGCTTTTCCAGGCCGGCGGCCATCATCGTTCCGCAGCGCGCGGTGCAGGAGGGCCCCCGCGGCGCCTTCGTCTGGACCGTGGACAAGGACAACAAGGCCCAGCAGCGCCCCGTGGTGGCGGGCGACTGGATGGGCGACCAGTGGCTGGTCAGCGAAGGCCTGAAGGACGGCGACAAGGTGGTCGTCGACGGCTTCCTTCGGCTGGCGCCCGGTGCGCCCGTGCAGGCCAAGGACGTGCCGGCCGAGCCCTTGCCGCAGCGCAAGACTGCGGCCCAGCCGGCCGCTGCATCGGCGCAAGGCGCAGCGGCGCCTGCCGGCGCGGCCAATGCGGCGGCCCTGGTCGTCGGCACGCCGGGGGGCTCGGGTGCGCAGGCCGCGACGGGCGGCGCTGCCGCCCCGGCGAACGCGGACGCAACGCAGCAGGCAGCCGCAGGGCCCGCCGCCAACGCCGTCTACTTCGAAACCAACCGCTCGCGCGTGGACGCCACGGGCCAGGCCCGCCTGCATGACATCGCCGCCGCCATGAAGGCGCAACCGGCCGCGCAGGCCACGGTGCACGGCTACGTCGATGCCAGCGGCAGCGCCAAGCGCAATGGCGAACTGGCCAAGCAACGCGCGCAGGCCGTACGCGACGCGCTGGTAGCCGCCGGCGTGCCGGCCGAGCGCATCGTGCTGGAAAAGCCGGCCAACATCGTCGGCGGTGACTCGGGCGCCAAGGCGCGCCGGGTGGACATCGTGCTGGCGGGGGCCCGATGAAGTTCGCGCATTTCTTCATCGACCGGCCGATCTTCGCGAGCGTCATCTCGATCATCCTGGTCATCGCCGGGGGTGTGGCGATGCTCAACCTGCCGATTGCGCAGTTTCCGGAGATCACGCCGCCGCAGATTTCGGTGACCGCAACCTACCCCGGCGCAAGCGCCGAGGTGGTGGCGCAGAACGTGGCCGCGCCCATCGAGCAGCAGGTCAACGGCGCCGACTACATGATGTACATGAACTCGACCTCGAGTTCGACCGGCAACATGACGCTGTCGGTGTTCTTCGAGATCGGCACCGACCCCTCGCTGGCGCAGGTGGACGTGCAGAACCGGGTGAACCTGGCATTGCCCACGCTGCCTTCGGCGGTGAGCCAGCAGGGCGTGTCGGTGGCCAAGAAGTCGCAGGCCTTCATGATGATCGTGGCGATCTATTCGCCCGATGGCGGGCTGGACCCCACCTACGTGGCCAACTACGCCAACATCAACGTGCTTGACAACATCAAGCGCATTCCGGGCGCCAACCAGAGCTCCATCTTCGGCGCGCCCGACTACGCCATGCGCCTGTGGCTCAAGCCCGACCGCATGGCCAGCCTGGGCCTGACGGCCACCGACGTGCAGAACGCGGTGGCGCAGCAGAACCAGCAGTTCGCCGCCGGCCGCCTGGGCGCATCGCCCACCGCGGCGCCGGTGCAGCAGACCTTTCCGGTGGCCACCTCGGGCCGCATGACCGAACCCTCGGAGTTCGAGAACATCATCCTGCGCGCGTCCCAGCAGGGCACCGGCGCCATCGTGCGCGTCAAGGACATCGGCCGCGCCGAGCTGGGCGCCAAGGACTACTCCATCCGCTCCAAGTACAACGGCAAGACGGCCACGCTCATCGCCATCTACCAGCAGCCGGGCGCCAATGCGCTGCAGGTGGCCACCGACGTGCGCAAGTCGCTGGAGCAGATGAAGAAGACCTTCCCGCCGGGGCTGGACTACGACATTGCGCTGGACACCACCGAGTTCGTGAAGGAGTCCATCAACGAGGTGGTCCACACCTTCTTCGAAGCCGTGGTGCTCGTGGTGCTGGTGGTGTTCCTGTTCCTGCAGAGCTTCCGCGCGACCATCGTGCCGATCCTGGCGGTGCCGGTGTCGATCATCGGCGCCTTCATCGGCATGACGGCGATGGGGTTCTCCATCAACATGCTCACGCTGTTCGGCATGATCCTGGCCATCGGCATCGTGGTGGACGACGCCATCGTGGTGGTGGAGAACGTCGAGCGCAACATGAACGAGTTCGGGCTCGACCCCAAGACCGCGGCCAAGCGCGCCATGGACGAGGTGAGCGGCCCGGTGGTGGCCATCGTGCTGGTGCTGTGCGCGGTGTTCATTCCGGTGGCGTTCCTGTCGGGCATTACCGGCCAGCTGTACAAGCAGTTTGCCGTGACCATCGCGGTGTCGGTGGTGCTGTCGGGCCTGGTGGCGCTGACGCTCTCGCCGGCGCTGGCGGCCATCCTGCTCAAGCCGCACAAGGAGGGCGCGCACGAGAAGAAGGGCTTCTTCGGCTGGTTCAACCGCAACTTCGACAAGCTCACCAACAGCTACGGGCGCAGCACGCAGCTGGTGATCAAGCGGGTGTTCATGGCCTGCCTGCTGATGGTGGGCATGGTCGCGATCATGATGGGCCTGTTCAAGAAGGTGCCCGGCTCCTTCCTGCCGGTGGAAGACCAGGGCTACATCTACACCGCGGCCATCCTGCCCGACGCGGCCAGCCTGGACCGCACCGAGGCCGCGACCGACCGCGCGCAGGCCTGGTACTCCAAGCAGCCGGGCGTGAAGTCGGTGGCCACCGTGCCGGGCTACAGCCTGATCGATTCGCAGAACAAGGCCAACGCGGGCGTGCTCTTCGTCTCGCTCAAGGGCTTTGCCGAGCGGCAGGCGGCGTCGGACAAGGCCGATGCGCTCATCCATCAGGCCAGCGGCGAGTTCTCCAAGGACCAGGAGTCGGTGATGGTGCCGGTCAACCCGCCGTCCATTCCGGGCCTGGGTACCACCGGCGGCTTCGAGTTCTGGGTGCAGAGCGAAGGCGACGCGCCGCTGCAGCGGCTGGAAGAACTCACGCGGGCCATCATCGCCAAGACGCGCGAACGCAAGGAGCTGCAGGGCGTCAGCTCCACCATCAACACCCGCTCGCGGCAGTTGATGGTGGACGTGGACCGCGACAAGGCCGAGAGCCTGGGCGTACCCGTGCAGGACGTGTACTCCACGCTGCAGACGCTGTTCGGCTCGCTCTACGTGA
>JAFECZ010000200.1 GCA_018241905.1 Pseudomonadota bacterium | reverse complement strand
GGGCAGCATGACGTCGAGCACGACCAGGTCGTAGTCGCCGGCCAGGGCGAAATCGCGGCCCTCGATGCCGGTGCGCGCCAGGTCGACGACGAAGCCGCTTTCCGACAGGCCCTTGACGAGGTACTCCCCGAGCTTTTGCTCATCTTCGACAACCAGGATCCGCATGGCGCCCAATGCTACCCCCTCGCTCGCTGCGCGCCGTGCCTCAGGGCTGGACTGCGACCTGCCCCACCATGCCGGCCTCCTTGTGGCCGGGAACGAGGCAGGCGAAGGCAAAGGTGCCGGGCTTGTCGAAGGTCCAGACGATGCCGCCGCGCTGGCCCGCGCCCAGGCTGACCTGGTTGGGCTCGGCGTGCTTCATGTCGGGCATCTTGCGCATCATCTCGGCATGCGCGTCCAGCTCTTGCACGGTGCCCAGCACCATCTCGTGCGGCAGCTTGCCCTTGTTGACGACCAGGAAGCGGATGGTCTCGCCCGCCTTGACCTGCACCTGCGCCGGCGTGAAGCGCATGGAGTCGTCCATTTGCACGTCGACGGTGCGGCTGACCTTGGCCGGATCGCCGGGCTGGCCGGCTGCGGAAGCATGGCTGTCGCCATGCCCGCCACCATGGCCTTCGTGACCGGGCGCTGCCCATGCCATCAGCGGAGCCGCCAGGGCGGCAGCCAGGGCCAGTTGGCGTGTGCGGGTCTTCATGTTTCGTGTCCTTTCTGGGTTGAGGTGTGACAGCGGTTGGGTGAATGCAAAAGGCGGCAGCGTCAGAACCACAGGCGCAAGCCGGCGACGAAGCGGGTTTCGTTGCGGTCTTCGCCCTGGGCCTGCCTGAGACGGGCGGTTTCGCCGTAGGTGCCGGCCCATTCGACGCCGGCATACGGCGCGAACTGGCGCGAGAACTCGTAGCGCAGGCGCACCCCGGCCGCAAGGCTGGACAGCCCCTTGCCGATGCCGTTCTGCGCATCGTCCTTGCCGTAGAAGTTGGCCTCGATGCGCGGTTGCAGCACCCAGCGCTGGGTGAGCAGCAGCTCGTACTCGGCGGCCAGTCGCAAGGCGGTACGGCCGTTGTCGCCGACGTAGAAGGCGGCATCGGTCTCGAACCAGTACGGCGCCAGGCCCTGGAAGCCGAAGGCCGCCCAGGTGCGCCCGGGGCCCGGGCCGGTGTCGTAGCGCAGGCCGAACTGGGCGTCCCAGAAGGTGGCGACGGCGTGGCTCCAGAGCGCCTCGGTTCGCGATTCCTCGATGCGCCCGCCGGCAATCTCGCCTTCGGCCTTGAGCACCAGGCGGTCGTAGTCGCGGCCGAAGCGCGCCATCAGCTCGTAGGCGCCCGTGGTCCGGTCGTCGGTACGCACGGCCTCCAGGCGGTCGGCCAGGAACATGCCCCAGTTGTGCTCGTCGCCCATGTGCATGTGGTGCTCGGCGCCGAGCACATAGGGGCCGCTGGTGAGGGTGTTGCCGCCCGAATAGGCATGCGGATCGCGCGCATCCGCAGGCGCGGAGCCGCCTTGCATCTGCATGTCGCCGTGGTCCATGGCCGGCGCGGCAGCCGATGGCGGTGCCGCAGCCGGCGCGGCTTGCGTCATGCCTTGGTGCATGGAGTGATCCATGGCTTGCGCCTGCACCGTGATCGAGAAGGCGGCCGATGCCAGGGCCACGGCGCCGAAGGTCCAAGTCTTCTTGTTCATGCTCGAGCTCGTTCCTCGTCAGGCCACCACGACTTCGCGGAACATGCCGGAGTCCATGTGAAGCATCAGGTGGCAGTGCCACGCCCAGCGCCCCAGCGCGTCGGCGGTGACGAGGAAGCTGATGCGCTGCGCCGGCTGGACGGGCAGCGTATGGCGGCGCGCGAGGAAGCGGCCGTCGGGCGCCTCCAGCTCGCTCCACATGCCATGCAGGTGCATGGGGTGCGTCATCATGGTGTCGTTGTGCAGGATGACCCGCACCCGCTCGCCATAGCTCAGGCTCACCGGCGTGGACTTGGCGAACTCCAGCCCGTCGAGCGACCAGGTGTAGCGCTCCATGTTGCCCGTGAGGTGCAGCTCGATCTCGCGCTCGGCGCCGCGCACGTCCATCGGTCCGCCCGGCGTGTGCTGGTCGGCCAGCGTCAGTACGCGCCGGCCGTTGTTGCGCAGGCCGATGCCGGGGTCGTCCAGGTTGGTGCGCGCCATGTCCACGCGCATGTCGGTGCTGGGGCCCCACTCGGTTCGCGCATGCCGCGCCACGGTGCTCGGGCGCGACAGCGAAGCGGATGCGGCGCCCGGCATGGCGTGACCGGCATGGGCCATGTTCATTCCGTCTGCGTTGGTCATCGCGCCGTGGTTCATGGCACCGTGGTTCATGCTTCCGTGGTCCATGCCCGCCATCGCGCCGTGGTTCATCGCGCCATGATTCATCGCGCCGTGGTCCATGCCGCCGCCAGCCATGGCGCCTCCCATGGCACCCATCATGTCGCCCATGGTGAGCCACTCGCGCGGGTCCAGCGCCGGCACTTCGGCGCTCGCACCGGCTCGCACGGCCAAGGTGCCGCGTGCATAGCCGGTGCGCTCCATCGACTGGGCGAACAGCGTGTAGGCATCGTCCTTGGGCTCGACGATGGCGTCGTAGGTCTCGCCCGGCCCGAAGCGGAATTCATCCACCGTGACCGGCTCCAGGTCGACGCCGTCCGCCTGCACGATGCGCAGCTTGAGCCCCGGGATGCGCACGTCGTAGAAGGTGTTGGCCGAGCCGTTGATGAAGCGCAGCCGCACGCGTTCGCCGGGCCGGAACAGGCCGGTCCAGTTGCCCGCCGGCGTGGTGCCGTTCATGAGGTAGGTGAGCGTCGCGGAAGACAGGTCGCCCAGGTCGGCCGGGCTCATGCGCATCTGGTTCCACATGCGCCGCTTGTCGAGCGCGGCCTTCATGCCATCGGCCTGCACGTCGCGGAAGAAATCTACCGCGGTGGGCTGGTTGAAGTTGTAGTAGTCGCCCTGGGCCTTGAGCTTGGCGAACACCCGCATGGGGTCTTCGTCGCTCCAGTCGGACAGCAGCACCACGTGTTCGCGCTGCGCCTGCGTGCCGGGGCCCTCGCGCGGTTCGATCACGATCGCGCCGTACATGCCCACCTGCTCCTGCATGCCCGAGTGCGAGTGGTACCAGTAGGTGCCGGTCTGCTCCACCTTGAAGCGGTAGGTGAAGGTGGCGCCGGGCGGAATGCCCGCAAAGCTGATGCCCGGCACGCCGTCCATCTGGTAGGGCAGGATGATTCCGTGCCAGTGGATGGAGGTGTCTTCGCGCAGCCGGTTGGTGACGCGGATGGTGACTTCGTCGCCCTCGCGCCAGCGCAGCGTGGGGGCTGGAACGGAGCCGTTGACGGCCACGGCCATGCGCGCATTGCCGGTGAAGTTCACGGGCAGCTCGCTGACCTCCAGATTGAATTCGGTGCCGCTCAGCTGCGGGACGGACGGGCCGGCGTCGCCCGGCCGCGCTGCCTGCGCAGGCAGCGCAAACGGCGACAACCCCAGCATGACGCCGCCGGCCGCCAGGCCCTGGACAAATCGCCGCCGCTCCAACAAGTGGCGGCTGGGCTGGGGCGGGAAGGGAGCCTTCTTGTGCATGGATGGTCGCTCTTGACGGGGTTTCCTCTGCCCGCATCCTACGGCCCCATGCCAACAGCCGCGCGACCGGAACCTTACATCTCTGTCATCTTCGGCTCGGCCCGCATGGCCTGCGCCCTAGAACCGACCTACGCCAAAAGCTCGTCGGGCGTGTGCTTGCTGGCGAGGTTGAGCAACTGGTCCACTAGCATGTCGGCATGAACCCATTGCAGTTTGAACTCGATCGCCTGTACGGACTTGGTGCGAGCGCCGCGGACGGCGCTGCCCGAGCAACCGCCCGGGGTGTTCGAGCCTTGGTGCTGGAGCTGAGGCCGCCCGCGGGGTGGGCCCAGCTCTCCTCGGTCTGGACGGGCGTCCAATCAGACCTCGACCTTCCTCCCCCGGCCATTGCGGTCTCGGGAGTCGACGCAATGCAACTGTGGTTCTCCCTTGCATCGCCGACTTTACCGAGTGAAGGCGAGCTTTTCCTGCAGGGCCTGCGTGCAAGGTATCTGCCGCACGTAGGACCTACCCACGTACGCCTGATCGCCGACGCGGCGCAACTCCCGTCTGCGCCGCCCTTGGAGATCGGCCCGGATCGCTGGTCGGCGTTCGTCGCGCCCGACTTGGCTTCTGTGTTTGCCGATACGCCGTGGCTGGACCTTCCTCCCAACGACGAGGGCCAGGCAGCGCTTCTGCGCACGCTCGAACCCATCCGGCAAGTTGCCTTCGAAGCCGCGTTGAGCCAGCTTGGCGTCGCGGAAGAATTGCCAGCTGACTTGAAGCTGCCCGGCTTGCCCGAAGTGCCTGCCTCCGAACAGTGGGGCACCGAAGCGGAGCGTTTCCTGAGAGGCGTCATGAACGACGAATCGGTGCCCATGGCTTTGCGGATAGAAGCCGCAAAGGCCTTGCTTGGCCATGCCAGGCGCTCATAGGCAGATCGCCGAGACCATCGGGCAGATCCTCTGACAAGGTGCAACGTCGGTCATGGCGACGCCGATCCACCCAGAGCCCGCCACTGCGTCAAGCAGTGCCGCGCCAGCGCGGTCACCCAGAAGGGCTGCGAAGGGTCGAAGGCCAAGCCGAACTTGGGGCTGACCAGGAAGCCAGCGCGCTCAAAGGCCATGGGGTCTTGGGCGCCAATGAATGAAGCGAGAGCGGCGAAGGGAACGACCACGTTGCCGAGGTTCAGGACCTGCGCCTGCCGCGTGATCTCCTCCAGTCGGCCCGAGTCCTGGAAGCGATACACGACATCGCCGTAGTCCATCTCGTTCAACCCGACGCCGTTGCGCCCGGCTCGAAGGGGCTCGCCGCGCTCACGCAACAACGCCGCCGGACTGAGCGTGAAAGGCGTGCCATCTACCCGTTCAAAGGGATCGAGCGTCATGCGGCCATGCTACTTTGATGCTGCGCTCCGACACATTGCCCGTCAAACAGGCAGCTCTCCCACCCCTCACTGCATCTGCTTGAGGTTGCCGATACGCACCAGCATCTCGGTGAACATCTGCATGTCCGCATCGAGATCCTGCACCTCCTTGTATTCCTTGGCGTTGTGCGCGGTGTACTTCTTGCCGGGCATCGCGGGGCCGAAGTTGATCGCGTTGGGCATCAGCTTCGCGGTCGTGCTGCCTGCCGTGGCCACAGGCTTCGCCTCCAGGCCCGTGGTGTCGCCGAACACGTTGAGAAGCGTCGACAGCCACGCGCCCTTCGGATCGCGCGCCATCCAGTTGCCCTGCTCGTAGCTGACCTCCAGCTTCACATTGTTCGCCGCAGCCCAGGCGTCGATCTTGCTCTTCACGGATTCCACGAGCGCCTCTGGCGTCCGGCCGCGCGGCATGCGCGCGTTGGCAGTGACTTCCAGCTTGCCGTCGCGCTCGCGGATCAGGTTGGGCGAAATCGTGAGCGGGCCCATGAAGTCATCCCGGTAGCCCACGCCCATCTTCTCGCCGAGATAGCCCGTGCCGTACAGGTCGTTGAGGTAGCGCAACGCTTTGGCGTAGTGGTTGTCAGCGAGCGGGATGCCGGCATCGCGCAAGAACAAGCCGAGACGAGGAAGCGGGTTCACGCCTTCTTCCGGCCGCGATCCGTGGGCTGAAACGCCCGTCACCTTCACGGCCAGGCTGTCGGCGGCCGGGGTGATGTCGATCGCGAACTTTCCGCCTTGCGCTTCGTATTGCCGTAGGAAGTCCGACTTGGCCGCTTCGAGCTTGGCCGCTGCAGCGGCCAAGTCACCGCCCCTGAGCGTGGCGGTCGCGGTCTGCGGCACGGCATTGGCCGCGGCGGCGCCGGCCATCGCCGTGACGGCCGTGGTGTTCGCGCTGGCCGGCTCGACGGGAAAGAACACCTTCACCGCGCCGGAGCCCTTCTCGGCCACGACCGCCGGGTACTTGCTGTCGAGCACGATGTTGTAGTCGGGCAGCGGCGTCTTCTCGCGGTAGTACTTCATCGCGTCACCACCGGTCTCCTCGGTGGTCTCGATCATCAGGCGGATCGTGCGGTCGATCGGCAGGCCGCTCTCCTTGACCGCTTTCATCGCGAACAGCGTTGCCGCGATCGAGCCCTTGTCGTCGATCGTGCCGCGACCGTAGAGCAGATTGCCGACACGCGTGACCTTGAACGGGTCGATCTTGCGGCCGTCGTCCAGCACCCACTCGTCGGCGGTCACGGGCACCACGTCGGCGTGCGTCAGGATGCCGAACTCATCGTTGCCGCGACCAGGCAGCTTCACTTCGAAAATGCGGTTGTCGACGTTGCGGTACGCGAGGCCGAAGTCCCGCGCTGCGCCTTCGATCAGCGCGCCGAACGCAATGATGGCGGGGCTCTGGTGCGGCGGCACCTTGTCGTCGCGAACCGTGGGGAGTTCGACCATCTTCTCCAGCATGGCGAGCACGGCGCCTTGGTTGTGCGCACGGTTCCACAAGCCGAGCAGGCGGCCGATGTTGACGAGGTCGTCGCCGGCAAGCGGCGTCTTTGCGCGGTAGGCGGCAACGGCTGATTGCAGTGCGGGGTTGGCCTTGAGCGCGGCGCTGAGGAAAACCTGGAAGTCGGCGGACGGGGTCGCTTGTTCGATGGCGGCGAGTTTGTCAAGTTCGGGTTTCTTGAGGGTGTCGGCTTGGGCCGGCGCGGCGAAGACCAGGGTAACGGCGAGGGACAGGGCGGCGGCATGCGAACAGGGCTTCATCACATACTCCAATGACGGGCGGGTTGAGGGGACGGGCGTCCAGGCGAAGGGGCGAGACTATCGCACAAGAAATGAGGGCAAGGACATCCGCGCTTTTGCCCAAGCTGCCGGGAGTGGCCGAAGGTCCGCGGGGCGGACCGGGAGCTTCAGGCCGGGGGTGACCAGTGTGGCAACTGCCCGCCCTGCAGGGCCTGCAGCAATTCACCGACGAAGACACGCAACTGCGCGGCCAGGCGGGCATAGCCCCCATGTCGCTCGAAGCGGCGCTCATCCATGTAGAGGGCGCGGTTGATCTCGATCTGCAGGCTGTGGCGGCCCGCCTGCGGCCGGCCGTGCCGACGGATCAACTCGCCGCCGCGATACGGGTCGTTGATGCGCACGTTCAGGCCCTGAGCGGCCAGGCGCTCGGCCACCCAGCGCACCAGGCCGCTATCGGCGCTCGTGCCCTCCAGGTCGCTCACCACGAGGTCGGGGCGCGGCTGGCCGTTGTCTTCGTTCATCGCATTGCCCAGCGACTTCATCGAGTGGCAGTCGATGTGCACCGAAACGCCGTGCTGCGCATGCGCGGCCTCGATGAGCGCGGCCAGCCTCTCGTGATAGGGGTCGTAGCAGTTCGCGATGCGCTGGCGCACGTCCTGCACGCTGAGCGGGCCCGCGTACAGCGCTACGCCAGGCAGGATGTAGCGGCGCAGCAGCCCGAAGCCGCGAGCGGACTTGTCGCTCGGCTTCGGCGCAGGGGTCCATGGCGCGTCGAGCAGCTGCTCGTCGATGTCGTCGCGCGCCCGGTTGGCGTCGATATACGCCCGGTGAAATCGCGCCGCGAGCACCGGCGCGCGCCCGTCTGCCGCCTCGGCCCAGAGCTCGTCGACCCAGGCGTCCCAGCTGCTGCACAGCGCCTCTTGCGACGCCGCGATGGGTGGAGCATCCGCCGGCCAGTCGCGCCAGCTGTGCGGCGAATCCAGGACCAGTGGCGATGCGCCGGCAACGCCGGCATGGTGGAGCAGCCAGGCCGTGCCTTCGCCTTGCGGCTGCGGATGGTTGCCGTCATGCATGGCGCGCTTGCTCCTGCTCAGTCCACATGGATCTTGCGTTCCTTGATGATGCGCCGCCATTGCACCGTTTCCTCGTCCATCATTCTTGCCAGTTCGGCGCCGCTGCTGGGCGAAGGGTCGCTTCCCTCGGCGCGCATGGCCCGCACCAGTTCCGGCGCAGTGAGGGCGCGCGCGGTGTCGGCGCGGATCTTCTCCACCACCGGCGCGAGCGTGCCAGCCGGCGCGAACAGGCCGTACCAGGCGATGTACTCGAAGCCCGGCACCGTTTCGCCCACGGTGGGCACCTTGGGCAGCACGGGCGAGCGCTGCCGGGTGCCAACGGCCAGCGCGACCAGCCGCCCGGACTTGATCTGTCCGAGCACGCTGGGCAGCGCGGCGAAGCCAGCCTGCACCTGGTTGCCCACCAGGTCCACCACGGCAGGCGCGGCGCCCTTGTAGGGCACATGGACCATGTCGGTGCCCGTCATGTCCAGCAGCAGCTCCATGCCCAGGTGGTTGGGCGCGCCGTTGCCGCTGGAGGCGTAGTTGAGCTGGCCCGGCCTGGACTTGAGCAGCGCGATGAATTCCGGCAACGACTTCACGCCCAGCGACGCATTCGCCACCAGCACCGGCGGCAGCGTGGCCAGGCGGGTGACGGGCACGAAGTCGCGCTGGGCGTCGTAGGGCACCTTGGAGACCGTCAGCGGCGTCGTCACCATGGTCGAGGCTGCGCCCAGCAGCAGCGTGTAGCCGTCAGGACTGGCGTGGGCGGCGGCCTGCGGGCCGGGGGTGAGGCCCGGCTTGTTCTCCACGATCACCTGGCGGCCCCAGTACTCGGAGAGCTTGGCCGCCAGCGGGCGGGCCACTGCGTCTGCTGCGGCGCCGGCGGAGAACGGCACGATGATCTTCACCGGCCGCTCGGGGTAGGCCGCGGCGTGCACCACGGGAGCAAGAAGCCAGGGTGAGGCAGTGGCGAAAGCGGCGCATTGAGCCAGGAGGGAACGGCGGCGCATGATCTTGGGACGTCTTTCTGTCGATGCCCCGGATGGGGCGGATGCGATAATTTTTTACAGCCCGACGACACAGCGGCAAGCACTTTCCCCGGGTGCATGGCCCCATAACTGCAGCGTATTGCCCGCTCATGGACTTTAGACAGCTGGAGATCTTTCGTGCGGTCATGG